>DAIEGU010000036.1 GCA_027356065.1 Gammaproteobacteria bacterium | reverse complement strand
TGGGGCATTCCTTTAGGAATTATTTTGATTCTCGCGGTATTGACCTGGAAAAAAACCCATGAGCTTGATCCATTTAAAAGAATAAGTGGCACCAATCAAAACACACTCGTCATTCAAGTCATTGCATTGCCATGGAAATGGTTATTCATTTATCCACAACAAGGTATTGCAACAGTTAATTATGTAATGATGCCGCTAGGACAGCCAGTTGAATATGTGATGACGGCAGATAATGTTCCTATGAGTGCCTTTTTTATTCCTCAATTGGGCGGTCAAATTTATGTGATGGCTGGCATGCATACAAAATTAAATTTATTAGCTTACCAAATAGGCCAATACGATGGATTGAATACTCAATTCAATGGTGATGGTTTTTCTGAAATGCACTTTGTTGTCAACGTTGTTAAACCTGAAGAAATGCAGCAATGGATAAATAAAATAAAAAACTCTTCTGATCATTTAACTAATGATGCGTATATTAAATTATTGAATCCATCAATTGGAGACCCACCTAAATTTTTCTCCAACGCATCAAAAGATTTATTTGATTCAGTTGTCATGCTTTATATGAATTCCACTGGTACTGTCCATCCACGTATTCAACAAGCAAATTTTAAGTGAGGCACAAATAATGCTAGAACAGTTATTATTCGGTAAGCTCACCATTCATGATATTCCCTATGACAACCCGATTATTATGGGCGCAGCCATATTCATGCTTTGCGTCGCTATTTTGCCAGCCTACTTCATTACTCGATATAAAAAATGGAGTTATATTTGGCATGAATGGATCACTTCGGTTGATCACAAAAAAATTGGCATTATGTATTTAATATTGTCAGGAATTATGTTGTTGCGAGGATTCTCCGATGCGGTATTAATGCGCTCGCAACAAGCGCTCGCTGCAGGAAATAATTTTGGTTATTTACCACCAGAGCATTACGATCAAATTTTTTCTGCTCATGGTGTCATCATGATTTTTTTTGTCGCCATGCCCATGATGTTCGCGCTATTAAATATGGCTATTCCGTTACAAATTGGTGCGCGTGACGTTGCTTATCCTTATTTAAATTCCTTGAGTTTTTGGCTGACTTTTGTTGGCGCTATGCTATGTAATGTATCTTTAGTAATTGGAGATTTTGCTAAAACAGGATGGCTTGCTTATCCACCTTTATCCGAGTTGTATTATAGCCCGAGCGTAGGCGTTGATTATTTCATTTGGACATTACAAATATCGGGCGTAGGGACGTTACTTGCCGGTATTAACTTTATCGCGACGATCATTAAAATGCGTTGTAAGGGAATGACCTTAATGCGCATGCCCATATTTGTTTGGTCAGCGCTATGCGCGATGATTTTAGTCGCGCTTGCATTTCCTGTGCTTACTGTTTCACTTGCATTATTATTTTTAGACCGCACATTTGGCATGCATTTTTTCACTGATTTTGCCGGCGGCAATGTCATGATGTATATAAATCTTATTTGGGCATGGGGACATCCCGAAGTTTATATTCTTATTCTTCCTGCATTTGGTATTTTTTCAGAAGTCGTTGCTACATTTAGTCAAAAAACATTGTTCGGTTATACCACCATGGTTTGGGCGATTGCTTGCATCACCTTTCTTTCTTTCGTTGTTTGGCTGCACCACTTTTTTACTATGGGAGCGGGTGCCGATGTAAATGCGTTTTTTGGTATTGCCACCATGATCATTTCGATCCCAACCGGTGTCAAAGTGTTTAATTGGTTATTTACCATGTATCTAGGACGTATTGTGTTAGCAACCCCCATGCTTTGGGTCACTGCATTTTTTACTACGTTTGCCATTGGCGGCATGACTGGCGTGATGATGGCGGTCCCGCCAGTCGATTTTCAAGTTCATAACAGCTTATTTTTAGTCGCACACTTTCATAATGTGATTATTGGCGGTGTTTTATTTGGTTATTTCGCTGGAATTATCTATTGGTTTCCTAAAGCATTTGGTTTTCGTCTAAATGAAACATGGGGCAAATGGTCATTTATATGTTGGGTCGTCGGATTTTATCTTGCATTCATGCCAATATATGCTGTCGGTTTAAATGGATTTATGCGTCGAGTTAATCATTATTCTGACATCATGTACCAACCTTATTTAATCGCCGCAGCAATAGGCGCCGCATTTATTCTTGTTGGTATTTTTCTTCAGATTGGTCAACTAATCGTTAGTATTAAATATAGAGATGCATTACGTGATTACACCGGTGATCCTTGGAATAGCCGTACACTCGAGTGGTCTATTGCATCACCGGCACCTATTTATAATTTTGCAACGCTTCCGATTGTGCATGCACGAGATCAATTTTGGGTTTACAAAGAAGAACACATTGGTGAAGGACGTGTGAGGCCTAACACAATACATTTCCATGATATTCATATGCCGAAAAATACACCGGCGGGTTTTATCATTGCTATGTTTACAGGAGTTTTAGGATTTGCGCTCGTTTGGTTCATGTGGATACCCGGTATTATTGGCTTTTTAGGAATGATTATTACGTGGGTTGCGAGAACATTTAATACGGATACTGATTACTATATTGATGCGCATACTGTAAGAGCAACAGAATTAGCTCATCTTAAGGAGATTCTACATGCACAGTGAAGTGGTTGAAGCCGATGAACATGAGCAGCATCATGACACCGATGCAATAGATGTATTTGGATTTTGGTTATACATCATGACGGATTGCATTTTGTTTGCTTGTTTGTTTGCAACATTTATTGTTTTAAATTACACAAATGGTCCTGGCACAGATTTAAAAAATTATTTGAATTTACCAGACATTTTAATAGAAACATTTTTCTTATTAGCATCTAACTTCACTTTTGGTCTCGCTATTATTAGCATGTATCAACATAAATTACACAGAGTACAAGCATGGCTTGCCGCTTCATTTGTATTAGGCGCAATATTTGTTTACATGGAAATTAAAGAATTTATTCATCTTGCAAATGAAGGATTCCGTTGGGATGTCAGTGGTAAAGCTTCTTCCTTTTTTACTTTAGTTGGTACACATGGATTACATGTTAGCTGCGGATTATTTTGGATCTTGGTCATGATTATTCAATTACCTTTTATTCGTGAAAGACACATAGCAGAAAGACGTATTACTTATTTGGGATTATTCTGGAATTTTTTAGATATCGTTTGGATTTTTGTATTTACCATTGTCTATCTCATGGGAGCCATGTAATGCAACAACATGAAGCGAATCAATCTGATTTTGGCACTGGGCGAAAAACATTAGGAATTTATATAACAGGGGTCATTTTATGTTCGATTTTGGTATTAATTGCATTTGGTGCGGTCATGACAAATGCATTGCCAAAATGGGAAACGTTTACGATTATTTATTGTGCCGCTATTATTCAACTCTTTGTTCAGGTGGTTTGCTTTCTGCGTTTAAATATCAAAACCGAGCAGGGAAAAATCAATGTCATGTCTTTTATTTTTACTGGCGTCATTTTGTTTGTGATCGTTCTTGGGTCTATTTGGATCATGTGGAATGTTTCTTATAATGTTATGTAAATACCGCTAATTCCCCAATTTATTGACTTTATATCATTTCTCCATAAAATTCGCTCACTTAACTTGCCCACTTAACTTGTCCAATTTAAGGTCGACTTAAGTATCTTTATTTAAAATACACTCTCAGATTGTATAGTTTTACTAATCCTTAGCTTAAGGTTTTATTAAAGCTAATATAAAAATAAATTTTAACGAGTGGTGGCACGCATAATGAATTCATCTATTACAATACCCAGTGATACCATTACCCAGGTAATCGTACCTGTTGGCGGTAATTACTTATCAGGGCTCACCGATATAATAGAGGCTGCTCGGTTATTACGCGATAAAGAAAGTCACTATTCAATAGGAAATACAGTAAAAGGCTGTCTTAACGTTCTTTCTACTTTAGAATTGGCAGCTTTTTCTTTTAATCCTGCTGTCACCAACCAATTATTATTGCTGACGGGCCTGCCTATTTTTGCAGCTGCAGCCAGTTTAGCGGGTGGTGCTTATGCGCTTAAATCCTTGAAAGATGCAATTAACCATTCAATCGACTTATATAATTTAGCGAAACGTGCCTCATTTGAGGGGTGGTTAGAAGATACCTTATTGCAAATAACTCATCTTGAGAAATTAGAGCGCGCTTTCGCTGATAAATGTAATGCGTCTGCACAATTAAACGATATCATTGAGTATAAAAATCAAATATCAGAATTACAGGGTAAAATTTCCAGCTTGTTAGATGATGTGGAAGCGCGTTGTCGCACTTATATTTTCGCTAAAAAACCTGATAATTCAAATCCAAGCCAAGATGAGAAAGATGAACGGCATAAAGAAATATTAGCTATCGCCGAAAAACTCGGTATTTCTAAAAATTCTGAGTTAGCAACATGGGCCCATCTACAATTCAATGCTGATGATACCTTGCAACCACAACCACCTGGATCCCGAGAGAAAGCACTTGATCAGGCTATTCAAAATAATTGGTGTATGCAAGAGGAGAATAGGACCTTCGATTTTGACGCATGGCTAAAACATGCTTTTACTGAAATAGCTGCTTGGGAAAAGGACATAGCTGCTTGGAAGCAAAATCTGACTGGAGCCAATAATAATAATGAAGAACTTCTTACTAAAATTGAAACCACTACGCAACTCAAACAAACGACTCTAGCGGAGATAGACGCATGTGGTCGCTGTCATATTTTTGCAAATAATACAAATGGCTCTGCGCCAACTGATGAGCAAATAAAAACGCGATATGATAGGATAAAAAGAATCGCCATAACTCACACCAATGCAGTTTCTTTTGCAGTATCAGCGCGGTTGCAATTTGGCGCTATTGTAGATGGAAAACCACAGGCACCTTCACTACAACAAAAAAACCGCGACGAAGCTATTCAAAAAGACTGCACACAAGCAGTTAAAACCAAAACGCTCGCTTTGGTTGCTTCAATACTAAGCTTTACAGGCGGCGGATTAATGTTTGCTTCACCTTTTTGTCCCGTTCTATTTATCCCTGGCGCAATTTGCTCCGTTGTTGGAGCGGTCATCGGTGGAACATTGACTGGAAAAGAACTTGTCGCATCTGCATCATTAGGGCCGAAATTATCTCAGAATTCCAATTCATTTTTTGCACCCAGTGTAAAAGAAAAAGATAGACATGAACATTATTATCATCATGCAACTATCATGCGCTAAGATGACGGGGATCCCATTGATATTTTATTTTTTGTAGCGGAACCAGTTTAAATACTTGACGAAGCCAGAGACAAACAGGTTTTTCAATTATTATGATCTAATTGTTCTGTTTGTTTTTCCTAACACCTGCTGTACGAGCATTTCAATTTCAATTTGGTTTTTATCTGTTTGATTTTCCTCAGTGCTAGATGGTATCGGTTTAGCAACTTTTTGTTGACTCACTTTCAATTTAAATGAATTTTGTAATTCTGGAATGCTTAGCTTGCGCTGTTTTAATAAACCACCAAGCCCAGGATCATTGTTTAACTCGTCTAATTTCCTTTGTTTTTCTCTAGCCTTCACTTGATTTGGGTGAGGCCCGGAATATTTTCTAGTTGATTTTTTATAGTTCTGTCGCAAAAGCGTGAGCTCAAAAAAATAGCGGGCATGAAAGATTCATACCCGCCATAATTTGATTTTAATGTTAAAAATTATTTTGATTTTTGTAATTTTAATCTCTGTGAATTAAAACTACTTGTAACTGAGCAATTGTAAACTTGTCCATTGGTAGCAACAGTTGCTTGCGCAGGTATAGTAATCACCCCATTTGCAACAAAACCAATGTTAGTAGTATTAACCGGATCAGTTAAAGTCAATGCCACACTACCTCCAGTGATTGACCCCGTTGCATTCCAAACATCAGTCAAACTGGTGATGCCAATAGCGGCCATGGTGAAAACAGCAGGTTGTGTCATTCCGCCCTGTAAGTCGATATAAAAATTACATGCGCTACCGCCGCTTTGCGCGATACCCCATGTCGAGCATTGCGCACCAACCGAGCAAGTAGCAGGAGGCGTATAAGTATAATTTACAGTTTCCTGCGTAGTTGCATTTGCTGTGATGCTCACTGTTTGTGTGTATTGGGCATTACACTGCGCACTGCTTGGTAATGTTGTAGGTGTCACTTGAATTGCATAACTACCCACAGGCAATGTTGCAGTCGCAGATGTAGCACCTGTTACTTGCAATTGATTGCTTACTGACCCCATTGTGTATGTCACTGTAAATTGTTGACTTGCGCTAATGGGACAGTTTGTTGGATCACCAGTCACATTGACTTGTAATGTACCTGTTGGCTGTTGCACATATTGCACAGTCACATCAGTTTCATTATTTTGCGTGACCGAAGCTGAATAAGCTTGTGCAGGCACATAATTGAGACCATTCGTATTTACAATCGATGATCCCGTTAAGTTATAAGTTCCTGTTACCACATTGCTTAAACAAGTTGGGCTATCAAAGTTGGTAAAATTAAAAGTATAACTACTGCTTCCTGTTGCTGTAATCACAGGAAAAGCAGTTCCTGTATAACCAGTTGGTGTTGGCACTGTCACACATAATTTACCGAATTGTTGCACAGGTGGAATAGCATTAAAGAGCTTATATAAATCTTGTTCCTTCCAAGCAAACAATGACATGTTCGAATCACTTGCTCGTAAGCCAGGAGGAGAATCAGAATTATTTAATGTCCAAAATAATAAATTGCCTGGTATTTGCTTTTGGATTAAGTAGGGCGCAACCGAGTTAAGAAAGAAATCTTCACCACCTGTTGCTGGTTCTTGCGTATTAAAACCTAATTCACCAACAATAAATGGAAAACCTGAATCTATTAAAAAGCCAAAGTTCCATTTAAAACGAATTTGACTATCGTTAGCATCAGACTGCCAGCCTGCCACTTCTGCTCCATATAAATGCGGTGCAAAAACAATGTGACCATTATTACCATCATTATTAGGGCCTAATAACCAATTTGCGATTGCATTTGGATCGGTACTACTAAAATTATTTGTTTGAATAGCACTAATCAACATGTTTCTAAATGTTGTTGTATCAAACTTAGCAACACCATTTCTAGTTTGTGTATTATCAAGCAGCGCACGGAAGTTTTCACCCCAGTTTGATCCAATATTTGTTACCCGCATAGGATCAGCACTAGTCGGACAATGCACTGAATCTGTCGTTAAACTAACGACATTCGTACTATCTATTTTAGTAGAAGCGGGTAAACAAATTGGCATAATCAAATTATAAACAGGATCGTTAGGATCATTATTTGATGTGGTACCGCCAGGCCCTTCTACAAATAACAAAATGTTTTGATTAGTGTCATAAGCCGCTGTTGCAGCAGCAGCGATCACTTTAATCCATGCAGGCTGCACGGGCGATGTCGAAGTATTATCCTGGTACCAATATAATTGATGCGGTTCATTATAAATATCGATACCCATCACATTCGGTGATGCTGTACTTAAAAATGTGACGATATTATCGTGATAATTTTGCAACGTATAATCTGAAGCAACTACTGTACCGTCACGAAAACTATCACCTAATCCAGGTCGATGATGAAAATCGAGAATAACGTATATATTTTGATTATTAAATTCATTAATCGTAGCAGTTAATAAATTAAGTGCTGTTTTAGTATGCAGACAATGACCACTTGGATCAACGGGCTGGGTCCAATCACAGAAAGGGCCGTTACCAGCTTCCGGATTATTAATATCTGTTAGAGTGAAATTAGGTACGTTTTCGACGGATGTCACACTTTGCCAGATGCCTGGTTGAATGGGTAAACGAATTGTTTTAAAAGCAACCCCATTGCTTGCTGATGTTATGTTTGAGCCAGGAACATTCCAAGGAGCAGTTAAAAGTTGAATAACGCCATTTTGCGTACCCATTGGATTGAAAGGAACGTTTGACAGACCAGCAAGAAAATTGCCATCTTGAAAACCTATCCAAGCTATACCATCAATGGCAACTTGATTTCCGTTACTATCATAAATATTTCCATTTTTAGTACTGAATGCCCAAGTTGAATTGAAAGAGATGATTCCTAAAAGCAATAACAGGGACATTAAATATTTTTTTAAATGCATATAATGTTGTCCTTAACATTAACAGGGGGAAACTATTAAATTAATCCTTATTAATCTTTTTAAGCAAGTGTTTATGCAGTAGACAGAACAATTGCATTTTTATTTATAATGAATGTCATCAGTGAATATTGGCTGTAACACTTGGAAATATAATGAAATAATCTTCATCGGATAGATTTAAATTGCCTTATCCTAGCGTGGGACCTAATGAGAATATTATTAGCACATGCAGCACTTTGCATATTCAAAATTTCTCTACAACAAGAGCCTTTTATTTAGTTGAAATAATTATTTTAAGTATCAGCAATAGATAGACGTACTTTTTTTGTTATTGTTTTTATCCGTACATCAACGGAAAGCATAGAGGGTCTGGCAATAATTTTTTCTTTTTCTGCACGAGATAATTTTTTGATGCGTTGCTCTAGTTTCATGGCAAAAGATTTATCGCCTATAATTTTCCAACACTGAGCAATATGTAATGGTTTAAAACTTCGTGTGTATTTGCATTTTCCTGTGCCATTTACATGAGATTGAAAACGCTTGGCTAAATCATTGGTATAACCCGTGTAATAAGCATTGTTTTCACACAGCAAAATATAAACCCAATAATGAGATTTTTTCATTCGATTAATTTCATGTTAACAATGGACGTATGTTACTTTATTTTTTCAAATAAGTAATTATTGCGATATTGTTATAGTTGTAACTAGAAATTAAAGTTTTTTTCACTATAATTCGTGACAATCAGCGGTAAGCATTAAAATTTATCAAATTATATTACCTAGCCCAACATCCCCCATCATTCAAAAACCGAAGAAATAGAAAATTTTTATGAACATCGATGTATTTATTGAATTGATGAGGATGTAGCAATAAAGGGTGAAGCTGAAATTATAAAATAACTGTTTAAACAAATTTCTAATAACGAAATTACTATAACAAACAAAAAAGGAAATAGGAGTACACCTCAATGGAATTAAATCAACTTTTGCAATTAAGTGTTCATCAACAAGCTTCTGACCTACATCTTTCTCCAGAGAGACCTCCCATTCTAAGAATTAATGGAGAGTTAGTTCCTATTAAAGACCATTCAATTCTTTCTGAAGCAACAACCAAAAATTATATTTATGCTATTTTAAATGAAAAACAAAAAATAGAATTTGAAAAAAATTTAGAACTAGATCTTAGTATTGAAATTCCAAATTTGTCGCGATTTCGCGTGAATGTATTTCGCCAAGCGCGAGGCACTTCTGCAGTTTTTCGTATTGTTCCTGAAACAGTCCCCACTTTAGATCAATTAGAAATACCTGCCGTTTTCAAAAAATTATTAACATTACCAAATGGATTAATTTTAGTAACAGGCCCAACGAGTGCGGGTAAAACGACAACTTTAGCTGCCATGATTGACTATATTAACGTGACGCAAGCTGCTCATGTTATTACGATTGAAGATCCGATTGAATTTAATCATCAAAGTAAAAAAAGTTTAATTGATCAAAGACAATTAGGCCGTGATACATTGCATTTCTCAGCAGCGTTACGTTCTGCTTTACGTGAAGATCCAGATGTTATTTTAGTGGGTGAGTTACGTGATTTAGCAACTATTCGATTAGCACTGACTGCTGCAGAAACAGGTCATTTAGTGATGGCAACGTTACATACTAGTTCTGCGCCACGCGCTATTAGCCGCATTATAGATGTTTTTCCTGCTAGTGAAAAAAACATAATTAGAAATATATTGGCGGAATCATTACAGGCGGTTATTTCTCAAATTTTAGTGAATAAAGTAGATAGTGGTCGTGTTGCAGCTTTTGAAATTATGTTAGGAACAAATGCTATTCGCAATTTAATTAGAGAAGATAAAATTTCTCAACTATATTCAAGCATTCAAACAGGAAGTGCGTACGGTATGTGTACATTAGATCAATATTTAGGATTGCTATTGGAAAAAAATATTATTTCAAAAGCAACCATGACCGAAAATTCAGTTAGAAAATGAGTGTGAAATTTAAACTATAACTGCATTTCAAATAACGTGCTATGAGCCACGCCGTTTAAACTTCGCTGAACTCTCATAACAAGAACATTTCCATTAGGCAAAAAATCTGGAAACACAATATATTCTTTTTTTGATTCTGAAACGCTCATCAATAAAGTCAAAGATTTCGTTTTCAAGTTATAAACATATGCTTTGATAGCATCACCGTCTTTTGTCACAAAACCAATTTGATTTCCATCATGACTAAAAGCCACTTTGCTTGTGCTGAATCCTAAGTTTTGAACAAGCGTACATTCAGCCCCTGTTACCCCGATGGAAACAATTTTCGTAAACGTATCAGCATTAGAATGACCTGCAAGCATCAAACCATTTTTGGAAAGCATAGGAAGCGAAATAGAAGCACCCTTGCAAACTGTTTTAGGTTGATTTCCAGGCGTTATATCTCCCGTTACTTTATCAAAAGAATAATTTCGAAAAGCAACAGCCGTGATCCATGCTGTTGCAACCCTGTATGTCCGTGTGCTTTGGGAATCATCCACAATTCCTATAGATTGATATTCATCTTGCATATTCTGATCTGAAAAATCGGGTTGTAAATTTGTAGCGTTATTTGGATCAACCCAAATTTTTGCTAACGAGAAAAATCGTAGAGGAGCAGGAATAGTTAAAAATTGTGCGTCAGGAGTTCCAACACCATCGAATTGGCCTGGCGCCATAAATTCAATTCCAGTTTTACGATTGAAAAAATAAACCTGGTTATATGTATGATAGGTAACCCAATCATTATCGATGGGTTTAAAATAATACGCGATATTTTCCCGAGGAATCGAAGTTTCCCGCACCATATTCGCGGTATGAAAATAATTGATCACAAAATGAGACGGAGTTTTCCCTGTTTCCCATAATTTTCCGCACTGTTGATCATAGAGGGAAATAATTTGTTGATACCCTTTTAAACTTTTATAGCCGGGAATCGCAGGCCCACAAGAATGACCATTCTTATAAATAAGAATGATAGGAAAGTGCAGAGGGACTCCTGCTGCTGAAGTATAAGATGCTGGGACCACAACAGGAATAAATTGATCACCCCAATTTCTTACAGGTTCAACAGGATCATTTAGTGGTTGCACGTCATAACCCATGACTTTTGCAACTTCTCTAATATTTTTTAATCCGAACATGGAGAGAGGCATACCTGCAGACACAAAGTAAAAAATAATTTTGGAATGTGTCGTAATATCACGCTGAAAATCCTGGGAAGTGTAGAGTGGTTTTGCTACGGCAAGATGAGTAAAAAAAACAAGGAAGCGATAATAACGAATCTCATTATTTCTCCTGAATTGAACTAACAACGCAAAAATCTAATTGGTTTAAATAGTGAAGTCAAACAAACTTAAATATTGAATAACATTGAGTAATTTTTTTTTAAACATTATCATGCTAAAAATGGAATGATGGATTTCTCATGGACAAGTTCAAGTGTTGGATTATTCTTATTCTTCTTTTCGCCTCACAATCTCTGTATGCCTTAACAACGCTCACTGTCACACTCAGTTCAGATAATGATCCGGGTGGTATGGGAGACGTGGGCGATCTTAGATATTCCTTGAATTCAATGAATCAAGGCTTAAATACAATACCTGACGATTATGAGATTGTTTTTGCCTTTCCAATGACTATTCAACTCAATGGAATTCTACCGATTATTAACAATTCTTCGAATCCTGTGAATATTACCATTGGCAACCCAGGCTCTATTCCTACTGTAACAATTGATGGTAACAGTGGCGCTTACAGCGGATTTTTCATTCCAATTGGGAATGTGACGATCCAAAACATGAACTTTCAGAATCTAGCCGCAAGAGGAGGCAATGGCGGAAACGGAATTGCGGCCGGTGGTGGGGGTTTAGGTGCCGGAGGAGCTATTTATGCACCTCAGGTCTTTTTAAATGGCTCGAGTCCTTCAATCACTTTAATGAATGTGTCAATCAGCAACTGCTCTGCTATTGGTGGAAATGGAGGAAGTTATTTTAGTATTTCTTCACCTACAGGCAATGAGGGCGGTGGTGGCGGCGGCGGCTTTAGCGGAAATGGAGGTTCTATAGTAACCACTGGAAGTACAGGCGGTGGTGGCGGCGGAGGTTTTGGTGGTAATGGCGGGGACGTTACTCTTGCGTTTGGTTCCTCATTCGGTGGTGGCGGAGGAGGCGGCGGCGGTCTGGGCTCTCGCGCAACCTTAGGAACAATCACTAATCTAGGGAACGGAGGATCAGACCAGACTGCAGGACAGGATGGAAACGGTTTAGGTCTCACCATTACTGCCGGTGCTGGCGGAGGCGCACTTAGTGGAGGAAATAATGCGGGAGGCGGAGGCGGTGGAGGTGGTGCATCTGCTTCTGGTGGAGGCGGAGGTGGAAGCAACGGGTCAGTTGGATTGCTACCTCAAGGCTCTACACCGCCATTGCGAATACCAATCATCCAAAGATCCATATACAAACCAATGAGTAAATCAGTCAGCGAAATAGTGCATGAACTAAGTGCCTTACTTTCCAAAAGCCCAGCGGGAAATATTAGATCGAATGGAACAAAGATTCATCAAGGCATTACCGCTACTCCACTCAAAGTTACATCACGCGGAGGAAGCCCCGTTCCTTCGGGAGGTGGTGAAGGAGATGGTGGAGGAGGCGGTGGTGGTGGCGGTGGCGGAGTCAATCAATCTGGTGTAACACCGGCGGGAGGTGGCAATTCGCTTGGCGGAGGAGGCGGTGGTGGTGGTGGACCTTCTAATGGTGCCAGTGCCGCAGGCGGGACGGACACAGGAAGTCTCGGTGGAGGATCCGGAGGAGCAGGTGCCAATACCTACGGATCAGGCTCAGGAGGCGGAGGCGGTGGAGGAGGAAGTGGTCTTGGCGGCGCTATCTTTGTAGACAGTGGTTTGAATTTCACTATACAAGCGCTTTCAGGTGTTCCAACTATCTTTAATACATCAAACAACACGACACAAAGTGGAATTCATGGCACAGCAGGAAGCTCTGGAGGTTCAGATGGCTTAGATGGATCAGCATTAGGAAATAGTATTTTCCTCCGCACGGGTTCTTCTCTCACATTAATGGCGCAGAATACGAATGATCTTTTGACTCTGGGTACTCAAGTCGCGTTTTCAGACGACACGATTTTCGGGCAAGGAGGAACCGTTGTATTTGTTAGAGGGAATGGAACTGTTATTTACAACGGAACAACCGATTATCTAGGGTCTATCACAGTCAACGATGCGAATTTCAAAGTGAATGGAGAAATAGATGAATCATCCATTTTCGTTTGCAGAGACAACATCAGCTCGCAAAGAGGGACACTCAGTGGGACAGGGACCTTGACCGGAAATGTCTTTGTCAATTCTGGAACAATCTCTCCAGATACTGGAGGAACACTTTCCCTTGGTAGCTTGATTCTTCAGTCAGCCAGTGGCAGCAGCCTCGGCAGTCTCGTCCATATCAACATCAATTCCAGCGGCACATCGTCAGTCGCGATTACTGGATCTGCATCACTCGCAGGTATCTTGGAAATCAACTTAGATTCAAGTGCTGCGACTGGAAAATACAACATACTCACTTCATCGGGTATTACAGGCACGTTTGATTCTGTCACAGTTACTTCTACGACAGGACAAACACCCAATTATACGCTTTCCTATCTACCAGTAGGAGCACCTACGTTTGTGCAATTAAATTTTACAGGCTTCCCACCGCCCACTCCTTCCTCCGTTGACATACCAGCTACAGTAAATGGATCGCCTATCATAAATCCTGCTGTTGTTTGTTGTGGCAGACCCGTTATTCTGGGACCGTTACCAGTACCAGGGCCAGGCCCCACTGTTTATACCGTCAGTAAAAAGACAGGGAGTGTCACTTGCCAAATTGGACAAACCAAGACTCAAACTTATCTAAAAATGCAGGGTAAAAGCGGTTCCTGCACTATCGTGGGCACAAAAAACGGTGTCGTTTCTAATCCTTTAACGGTAACAGCGTCATGAAAAAATCTTCAATAATGGCTAAGGGTGTGATGATAGCAATGAGTATGATTGGGATAACTCATGCTGATAATAATAATTGGACAGGATTTTATGTTGGTGCAGATGCGGGATTTGTTTTTAATGATGCCCAATTAACATCACAACAATTAGGTTTTACTAGCCCTAGTGAAACTTGCGATATGAGTTCAAATTTTTCAACTTTTTCTCCTGGAATACAATTGGGCTATATATATCAATTTCCCAACTCCTTTGTATCAGGCATAGAAGCGAATGCCGCTTTCAACGCTA
Organism: Gammaproteobacteria bacterium; assembly: GCA_027356065.1. Classification (GTDB taxonomy): domain Bacteria; phylum Pseudomonadota; class Gammaproteobacteria; order DSM-16500; family DSM-16500; genus Aquicella. The sequence goes on along the minus strand of DAIEGU010000036.1, from coordinate 1,290 downwards.
ATCAAAAACATGAATTTAATTGTAATAGTGAATTTAATCCCGATGTTCATGATCGCCTCACATTTAGGAACCAGATGCAAACTTCTGTTAAGGGCCGAGTAGGTCGCGCTCTCGATTGGAACAAAAGCATTCTTCTTCCGTATTTAACAGCTGGAGCTAGCTTTGCTAATGTAGGATTAACATATCAAAATGAAGGCGGCGATTATTATTCCACTAATACTACTCAATCAGGTTGGCTAATAGGTGCAGGAATAGAATGGGCCTTTATACAACATTGGTCATTGCGTGCAGAATATTATTATGTAGATTATGGAAATGCTATCAATCTGAAAATACCTAGTGTCTATGGTTTAGAAGACCCTAACGGTAATGGTCATATTGATTTAAGTTCCAATAACGTCGTTGTAGCACTTAATTATTGGATTTAATTATTCATCCCAAAGTACATGCTGCAATCTCAGAAAAACTTTACTTCATACCACAATTTTATTTTGCGAATTTTAAAGAGGTATTGAATGAACTCAAAGATAATAAACTTTTTTAGCACTAAATCTGTCAAAGATAAGATTATTACAGAAACGTTATCTGAAGGTCAGCTTTTTATATATTTTTATTTAATACTTATGTTTGATACTATCACTTTCGTTCAACAATGGTTATCTATAGCAGGAAAAACACCAACATCCGTAGACCTAGTCAATATATGGGGTCTGTTAATTATAAATGGCATTGGATTTATTATCTTATTTATGGCTAACGGTGGTACAAAAGGAAAAAATTTTCTAAGTAAATATTTTTCACTTTCATTTACTGTTGGTTTTAAATATTTTCTTGCTATGATCATATTACAAGCGCTGCCAGTTTTTATTCCCACATTGGCGACACCAACATATGAAATAGGGTGCATATTCATTGGTTTGAATTTGATAATGGTGGTAAATATTGCGTTTCAAATCTATGCAGTTGGAAAAGTTAGCAATGTCAGAAAATATTCTTAAAAATACTCAATTTGAATTTAAGTCCTCCACCTCCGCTATATTTCCAGTAATTTTCCTTACTGGAAGTCATGTTTTTAATGCAAAGGTGAATCCCACAAATAAGTGCATACGCGATTTTATAGCGCCTAACCTATAAATCAACTTAAAAATATACCTAATCAATGATATAGCGAATTGCGCCGCTAATTATCCAACCGAAAGCCTTTAAAAAATAGCTCAAAAAAGAGTCGTTGCGCCAAAATAAATCGTACCGAACAAGGAGGTTTTGGAGCGATGGGACGACTAACTATGA
>DAIEGU010000164.1 GCA_027356065.1 Gammaproteobacteria bacterium | reverse complement strand
GCTCCTCAGGATGACAACGAGACTACAGCTCCTCAGGACGACACCGAGACTAACAGCTCCTCAGGATGACAACGAGGTGACAGGTCAATGTATTAAGTTAAAGAGGTAAATGATGGAATTTGCAATGCCACTATTTTCTGCTGTACTGCCAGAAATTTTTATTCTTTGTATGGCATGTGTTGTGCTAGTCGTTGATGTGTTTGTGCCTGCACGTTATCGCATTATTACTTACATTCTTACCCAAGCAACGTTGATAATTGCGTTTATATTAACGCTGCCTCAATTCAAAGATTACCCGCAGCCTGTTATCACTTTCAGTGGTCATTACGTTCTCGATAAATTGGCTGTCATTTCTAAGTTATTTATTTATCTTTTTAGTTCATTTGCTTTTGCTTACGCACGTGATTATTTAAAAGCAAGAAAGATACCTTGCAGCGAATACTATTTACTGGGATTGCTTTCTGTTCTTGGCATGTCAGTGATGGTCTCAGCGTATAGCTTTTTAACTATTTTCCTTGGACTTGAATTATTATCGCTGCCTTTGTATGCCATGATTGCTATGTATAAAGAATCAAGTGTTGCGACAGAAGCGGCCATGAAATATTTTGTATTAGGCTCGCTTGCAACAGGATTGCTGCTGTATGGCATTTCTATTTTGTATGGAGTGACGGGAAACATTCAATTAAATACGGTCGCCCAGGTTTTGCAATCACATAAAGATTTAGTGCCCGTGTTTGCATTAATTTTTGTGTTAGGGGGCCTTCTTTTCAAGTTTGGTGCAGTGCCTTTCCACATGTGGGTGCCTGATGTTTATCAAGGTGCACCAACGCCTGCAACCTTGTTTGTTGCTAGTGCACCAAAGGTAGCTGCTTTTGCTATTACAATACGAATATTAGTGCAAGCGCTGCCAAGTTTGCAGATTAATTGGGAGCAAGTGCTTATTGTTGTTTCAATTCTTTCAATGTTTTTTGGTAATGTGCTTGCAATCGCACAGACTAATCTTAAACGCATGCTAGCTTATTCTTCCATTGCACACATTGGATATGCCTTGTTAGGTATCTTGGCAGGGCCTAATTCTAGTGAAGGCTATTCAGCTGCTATGTTTTATATTTCCACTTATGTGTTAGTCGCTGCAGGTGCATTTGCTGTGATTACTATCATGGGAAGAAGTGGAATCGAATTTGATAAGTTGACTGATTATCGTGGATTAAACGCACGAAATCCCTGGCTTGCATTCATGATGATGTTACTCATGTTTTCCATGGCTGGTGTACCGCCAACAGTGGGCTTTTTCGCCAAATTAGGTTTATTAGAAGCACTTGTACAAGCTAATTATGTATGGCTAGCTGTGTTAGCGCTGATTTTTGCAATTATCGGTGCTTACTATTATTTACGCGTCGTTATGGTGATGTATTTTGAAGAGCCGACAGAAGGGATGACAGAAATACCCATTGTGATGTCATCTGAAATGTTAGTGGCAATTAGTATTAATGGTGCAGCTGCTTTGCTACTTGGTTTATTGCCCAGCTTTTTTATTGATCTTTGTAGGATTTCAGTAGGGTAGGGAAAATTGTTGCTGTTGTCGCCTCCATCGTGACCCTCGCCGCAAGGGACCAACAACGCCGTTCGCCCTGAAGCTGATAAATTAGATAATGATGAGAACAATTAATCAAATCGACGATGAAATAGGGCCTTCTTCTTTCAAACGATGGATAAGCAATTGAATGGCATGTATCAATTCTTCACTCATGGATGAATTGAATGGTTCGTCGGCAGGTTTGCCTTCTCGATATGTTCCTAAATCAACCACTTTCCCCTTTTCCATATCCATTCCCTGGTTTAAACTATGAAGCCTATTAAAATTAGACAAATACGGTAGACGTCGGTATCAGCCAAAGTCAACTCATCAGTTAAGATAAAAGCTTACAAAGCGAATTAACCTTTATGCAATTAAGTGATTTTCATTTTGAATTACCCTCAGAACTCATTGCTCGTTATCCATTAGCGCATCGTAGTGCTAGCAGGTTAATGGTTTTAAGCGGCATTAGCGGAAACGTATTGCATCACCGTTTTACTGAACTATTAAACTTATTAAGCGAAGGTGATTTGTTAGTTTTTAATGATACTAAAGTGATTCCTGCGCGTTTAATGGGGAAAAAAACCACTGGTGGACAAGTAGAAGTGCTCATTGAGCGTATTCTTAATGAGAACAGTATTCTTGCGCAGGTACGTGCTAGCAAAGCATTGCGTTTAGACGATTACTTATTGTTTGCCAATGATATTAAGCTTGAAGTGGTGGATAGAAAAAATCAATTTTACGAATTACGTTACAACGGCAATGATAAATCAATTTTAGAAATAGCAGAATCAATTGGCCAAATTCCATTACCGCCCTACATGCATAGAGAGCCAGAAGAAAGCGATAAAGAACGTTATCAAACTGTTTATGCATTACATAAAGGATCAGTGGCAGCACCCACAGCAGGATTTCATTTTGATGAAATGTTATTAAGTAAGTTGCGAGAGAAAAAAGTCGAAATAGCTTATCTCACTTTACATATTGGTGCAGGGACATTTGCTCCTGTACGTTCAGAAAATATTACTGAACATAAAATGCATGCGGAATATTTAGATGTTCCCGAAGCATTATGCGAAAAAATCAAAGCGACTAAAGAACGCGGAAAACGAGTAATAGCAATTGGCACAACAACGTTAAGAGCACTTGAAACGGCAAGCCAAAGCGGAAATATTGAACCTTACCGCGGTGAAACGAGTATTTTTATTTATCCAGGTTATCGATTTCGCTGTGTTGATGCGTTATTAACGAATTTGCATTTGCCCCGTTCAACATTGCTTATGCTAGTGTGCGCATTTGGTGGTCATGATGAAGTCATGCAAGCTTATAAAGAAGCGGTTGCGCAGTCTTATCGTTTTTATAGTTATGGCGATGCCATGTGGGTGAGTGTTAAGGATTAGTTGCAAACTCTGATGAATGGGCAGATCGATTAAATTGAAATTGAGTGCTCTTCATAATTATGTATTCCTCTTTAAACGATTAACAAAAGCCAGAGAAAATAGCAATTTAGGGTCGTATTGAGTTATTGATATTGATCTCACGTTCCATCGCCAATGTATGTAATGCTACTAAACCCGTACCTTTGTAATGTTCCTTCACTTTCTTATCTAAAATTTTTACCAAAGAATGCTCGGCTGGAATAGCAAATAGACTGCTCCATTTTACTATGTCAGAAACTGTTCTTACTGTCTTTGCAAAAGAGTCGACTTCATGATTGCTGATGTATGCCCATAATTTATGCGCTTTTTCTACACCTTTTTCACCATGACTAAAATTACGGAAAAAGAATTTGCCGTGATGTTTAGTTTGTTTTGAAGTAACGAACTTTAAATATTCATCAATTGCTTCCCGTACTGTGTTACAAAAACTTTTAACAAGTTTTTGTTCATCATCAGTTAGAGTTTGATAATTACGTATCGGTTCTTTACTTTTTTCTGTAAAGACAAGATGATGTTCTTGATCACGAGCTGCTGTCGTGTAAACGTGATATTTAAGTGTAGGCTCGCCAAATTCTCCTTCGAATTGTTCACATCTTACGAAACCATTTTGTTTCATAAAGAATCCAAGATGATTGTCATGCTTCATTAAGTTTTGTAAATGACCGCCGCCACCGCCGGAAACAATTTCGTAAACAGGAAATTCATCGGGTTTATCTTTGTTGCTCATGGAATAAAGATCATGATCGTGTGCTGCAAAAATGGTATCAAAGGTAAAATCTTTATTTTGACGTTGCTGATTTTTCCATTGCATCTTAAATGTTTCATGCAACAAGGTATTATAAGATTCTTTATTAGTTTTGATCGTTTGTTTGCCGTCGTAAAAATCTTTATAAACACGTTCAAATAATACTCGTGTGCCTGAATCTAAATAAAGTTTAGTATCTGATTCGAATGAACGTTTACCAGGTGTCAGTATAGGATGGTGACTTGCTAAAATAACTTTGCGACCCGCTGCTTTTGCTTTCGTTACTTCGCGCTCTAACCAAACGGCTTGGTTGTTTGGATCAATTTCTTTTCCAAATTTTAATGCAGCTTGATATTTAAGATAGTCTTCGACATAGGTATTTGAGTCTATGCAAAAGATTTGAGTATTACCGGCAATTAATGAGTAATAACGGCTTGGCATGTTCCATTTAGGTAATGACGCTAAATCTAAATTTTTTTGCTGATAAAGTTTAACTTTGTCTTGGGTGGAAAAGACTTTTCGTATTTGATTGCCAATTCCTGTCACCGTTTCTGCAAGGTAAGAACGTGCTACCTGGAACATGCCGCGTTTGATACCTTTGGAATCCCATGGTTTTTTCAGCTTATGAATATTTTCATCATGATTGCCAAGGATGGGAAAACAGGGAATACCCGCAATGTGTGTTAATGCTGGATTTGCATATATATCAGTAAAATTCTTCTTGAAAATAGGATCGGTGGGTGAAGAAACGCCGTGATCATAAAAATTATCACCAAGGAATAAAATAAAATCAGGTTTTTTGCCAGCAGCAATGCGATTCATTAGTTCAGCGACATCTTTCTGGCTGATATGACCATTGCCTTGGCAGCCGAGGACGAAGATATCGGGTTCTTGACCCGCTGGTATATTTAGCGTGTAAATTTGGCCGTTCCCAGCAGCATATGCAGCTTCTAAGGCTGATTGTGAAATAGGTTGTGCTTCTAAGGCCGATTGTGGAATACCTGCTGGTGGTGGCGGGTCAAATGGCTCAAGGGCTTCAATTGCTGCAGCAGCCAGTAAATGTTCATCAATATTCACAGGGGGGTCTATGGGCTGTTCAGAAAAATCCTGGCGAGCGAACCTTGCCCATTTACTTTCTGATTTTCTACCGTACATTTTGACCTCGTCTTACATACCGACGTTTTATGTTTTTTCTTTGTTAATCTGTCGAATAGGTCGAAATTATAGGCCTAGAATCTTACAGCAATATTAATTATATAGAGTTAAATTTTTGTTTATATTTTGCTCACAAGTAAAAAGTACAGGTTCAAAATGACATCTCTCATTGACGAAGCTATAATCGATCCATTTTCCGCATTGCAAAAAGGTGTAATTCTTATGATGGAACAAATTCAAGACTTTTTTATCTCCGCCGCTTATGCTGCTGATTCTGCAGGGCCTACTCAACCTAGTGGCATGCCATTTATGTTAATGATAGTCATCTTCATTCTTTTCTTTTATTTAATGATTTGGCGCCCGCAAAACAAACGCGCACGCGAGCAACAAGTTATGTTGTCAGCTTTAGCTAAGGGTGATGAAGTAATTACAGCGGGTGGCTTATTAGGGCGTATTTCTAAAGTGACAGATCAATACATTACCGTGGCTATTTCAGATAACACAGAAGTAGTTATGCAAAAAACGTCTGTTGCAAATGTGTTACCAAAGGGAACATTGAAAGCAATCGAATAAGCACGAATTAAATATAGGATTTATTTTCATGGCGGCTTCAATAAATCGTTATCCAGTTTGGAAATACGTATTGGTATTGGTGGTAATCATAGCGGCGTTTATTTATGCAGCGCCTAATTTGTATGGTGAATATCCGGCTGTACAAATTAGAGGAGCAAATTCTACTATTGTTGATCAAACTGTTTTAGATGCAACTAAGAATGCATTAGATAAAGCAAATCTCCCGTATCTTGATACTTTGTTTCAAGATCAAACACTGTTGTTTCGGTTTACTTCAACAGATAACCAACTAAAAGCAAAAGAAGTGATACAGCAAGTTTTGGGTGATAATTATTTAGTAGCGTTAAATCTTTCGCCTGCTACACCTAATTGGTTAAAGTCGATTGGTGCTACACCGATGAAATTAGGTTTGGACTTGCGTGGAGGTGTGCATTTTTTGCTGCAAGTTGATGTCGATTCAGTTATGCAGCAACGTGTAGAAGGTGATTTACGCGGAATCGGACAAGCGTTGCGTGATGAGCGCATTCGATATTCTGGTATTAACCGTAATGCAGATAACGAAATCGTTATTCAGTTTCGCAGTGAAAATGCGTTGAGTGATGCTTATAGTTTTGTTGCTCATCGCTATAACGAATTTACCTGGGAAAAAATAACGAAAGGTGACACTTTTGCATTGCAAGGTAAGCTGTCACAAAATGCATTGTTCCAGGCGCGACAAGAAACATTAGATCAAGAAATGAATACCTTGCGTAATCGGGTCAATGAATTAGGTGTTTCAGAAGCCATTGTGCAGCAACAAGGTGAAAGTCGCGTATCCATTGATTTGCCTGGTATTCAAGATACAACAGAAGCTAAGAACATTATTGGTAAAACAGCGACGCTTGAATTTCGTATGGTAGATACAGAGCATGATTCTGCTACTGCAATACGTGAAGGAATGGCACCCGCTGATTCGCATCTTTTTAATTATCACGGTCAACCAATTTTACTGAAGAACCAAATTATATTACGTGGCTCATCCATTATTGCTGCAACATCTGGTTTTGGTGAAGATGGCCGTGCAAATGTACAAGTTCGTTTAAGCGGTGCTGGTGATAGTATGTTTACAAAAACAACGTCAGAAAATGTGGGTAAACCCATGGCCGTTGTTTATGTGGAAGTGAAATCTACACCAAAAATGGAAAATGGTAAGCAGGTGATTGATTACCAAACAACTCGTAACATTATCAGCGTTGCAACTATACAAAGTGCGTTAGGTGGTAGTTTCCAAATTACGGGTCTCAATGGACAAAATGAAGCTCGTACGCTCGCGCTTTTATTACGTGCTGGTGCATTGCCAGCGACAGTCACTTATCTTGAAGAGCGGCAAATTGGCCCAACGTTGGGCGAACAAAACATTCGCATGGGTAAATTATCTGTTGAAGTAGGTATGGGTTTAGTGATTGTGTTCATCGCTCTTTATTATAGTCTCATGGGAGTGATTGCAGATTTAGCATTGGTCATGAATTTGGTGTTGATCGTTGCGGTCTTGTCGTTGTTAGGTGCAACACTGACCTTGCCAGGTATCGCTGGTATCGTGTTAACAGTGGGTATGGCGGTGGATGCTAACGTTCTCATCTTCGAACGTATCCGTGAAGAATTGCGCAGAGGAATGGGCATTCAAGCAAGTATTCATGCTGGCTATGAACGGGCTTTTACGACCATTTTAGATGCGAACATCACGACGCTTATCGTCATGATGATTTTATTTAGTTTAGGTTCCGGCATGATTAAAGGTCTTGCAATTACAGTTACTGTCGGTCTCATCACATCTATGTTTACTGCGATTACAGGTACGCGTGCGGTAGTTAACTTGTTGTATGGCGGTCGTCCGGTCAAACATATTTCAATTGGGATATAACACATGGAATTTTTTAAGCAAAATACCAATATTGATTTTATGGCGCAGCGTAAATGGGCTGCTATTTTATCTATTGTTTTGTTTCTGCTATCGATTGCTTCGCTAGGAGCAAAAGGATTGGACTGGGGCCTTGATTTCACTGGTGGAACACAAATTCAATTAAGTTATCAAGCACCAGCAAACCTTGTCGAAGTTCGCAATAATTTGGAGAAAGCAGGTTTTCCAGAAGCGGTGGTAATGAGTTATGGTACGTCACACGACGTATTAGTAAGCTTGACACCAAAGGATAAATCTAGCGATAAAATGGATGAAAAAGCGCAAGCTGAAATGGTTAAACAAGTATTGGCTGCATTGCCAAATGCAAAAATGGACCAAGTGAATTACATAGGCCCGCAAGTAGGAAAGGAAATGGCGAGTAAAGGTTTAATCGCTATTGTTGTCGCCTTGCTAGGTACCATGGTTTATATTGCATTTCGATTTGATCTGCGCTTTGCAATTGGTTCTACTGTTGCGCTTGTGCATGATCCCGTTATTATTCTTGGCATCTTTTCTTTCTTTGACGTGGAATTTAATTTAATTGCTCTCGCAGCCGTATTGACGGTAATTGGTTATTCATTGAATGACACGATTGTTATTTTTGATCGTGTTCGAGAAAACTTTCGCAAAATGCGTAAAGCAGATGCACTTGATGTAATGAACCAATCCATTAACCAAACTTTATCACGAACCATTATGACATCTGTGGTAACGCTGATGGTTGTACTTGCCTTGTTCTTCTTAGGTGGTAGTTTATTGCATGGGTTTGCATTGGCATTAATTATCGGTATTGTCGTCGGAACTTATTCTTCTATTTATGTGGCAGGTTCATTGACGATTGCGTTGGGTTTAACGCGCCAACATTTAACACCGCAAAGTAAAATGGTTGATGAGCGGCCGTAGTTATTTGGCTATATTTAACGCTTGCCGATCGTAGTTTCGGTGTCATTGCGTATAGGTTAAGTAATTCGCTGGTGAAATTCCGTTCGTGCGCCTTGATAAATCCGTTCGCCCTGAGGAGGCGCGTTTTTTGCGCCGTCTCGAAGGGCAGACAAAAACTATTTAAATAAATTAAGTAGCCCTTCGAGACGGCGCAAAAAACGCGCCTCCTCAGGGCGAACGGATTTATCAAGGCGCACGAACGGAATTTCACCAGCGAATTACTTAACCTATACGCAATGACACCGAGACTACGTTGAATAACAGTAATTTCACGGCCACGCATGCGTAATCATATCGAGTAACAAAAGACGTTCAATTATTTTTCCATTCCCATTAAACAACAAGATTTTCATATTACATTTCGAACGTAAATAATTCTCATACAAAATTTGTTTGCACATATGACATGGATAAGTTGCATCATGTTTTGTATTACTCACAATGGCAATAGCTTCAATAATATATTCGCCATGTGCTGCTGCATGAATGAATGCTGCTTGTTCAGCGTGTATGGTAAGTGAATAAGTGTCAGAAAAATATTGACCTGCAGAATATATATTGCCTTCACGAGTTAAAACGGCAGCACCAAACCGTGCATCTTCTGGTTTATTGTTAGGTGTAAATGCATTTTGCATACCTAAACAAGCCGCTTTTCCTAATTCATTTTCTAATTTAATGTCCATATATGTGTATCTTAAAAAAGTATTAAAGAAATATTTTAATTACAAATTAAAAGAGGTAAATATTGCTAATAAAAAAAATCGTGCATAGAATGGTCCTCGCTATATTTTAAAAATAACTAACGAGGAAATATTCATGAAGAAAGTTTTCATCTTTGCGTTATCTCTTTCAGCTTTAGCATTCACTTCTTCTATTTTTGCAGGTCCTTCTAATATTGAAATTAATATTCAATGCCCATTGCCTGAAGATCCAACAAGTGGTCTAGGAAACTTTGGTGATTTTATTGGTGGTTATGGAATTGAAAATATTCAAAAACAAAATAAGACCATTTATTTTAAATCTGTTAAACCAATCTCTGATCAAATACCTTCAGATTTAAAAAAATATCATAATACAAATGTCAATTATGACAGTGTAAAAGGTGAAGTAACTTGCCAATATACCGGTAATGGTTCTGATTTCACCGTGATGTATACAATGCAAAATGGAAAAGGTGGTTTTGTGATTAATCAAACACCAGCAATTATCTACTTACAATTGCCTGTTGGATTTGTTAAGTAATCATAAAAAGCAAGAGCGGTTTTCTAAGAAAACCGCTTTTTTCACTATAAAAATCTTATCTATTCATCCATTTATTTAAACCTGCCTTTCATCACATTGATAATTGTATAATAAAGAAATCAGGGTAATGAAAAGGAAGCGGTCATGAATAAACTTTCGACCCTATTTTTGTTAATAGGCCTATCAGCTTATTGCATGATTGTGCAAGCTGATGCTAATTTCCCACTAGTGAGATGGATGTCAAGCAATCAGCAAGACACAATTACCATTGAAAATGGAAATAACATGTCGATTGCAGTCAGTATCACCGTCGATAAATCAACAAGTAATAGTGCGGGAATTATTATTTCAAATTGCGGAGGAACAAGTTCTGTATCGGCTGGAAGCACCGCTGTTTGTTATAACAATAATGGAGTAACGCCTATTACGTTTTCTTCTGAGAGTTCAAATATCGCAACAGGTAGTTATCAAGTTTCACAACGATAATGCGTTGTACCTATTTATTACGTAGGGACACAAAAATTCATGATGAAAGCTTGGAATAGTTATTTAATTATTTTTTTATCACTACTCATCAGCAGTTGTTCTCGCCATTCCGAAAAACAAGCCCAAGGTTATATCGAAGGTAGATATACTTATATGGCAACTAGCGTATCAGGTGTACTCGAACAATTATTAGTGAATCGCGGAGATCAAATTCAAAAAGGGCAAACATTATTTGTGCTTGAAGCACAACCTGAAAGTGATGCTTATCAAGCTGCTGTTGAAAATTATAATCAATTGGTTTCAGCACGTGATGCAATTAATGCAAATCTTATTTATGCAAAAATAACATTTGAACGTAATAAAATCTTAGTGCCGAAAGGAGCAATTCAACAGTCTGCATTAGATAATGCGCGCTCAAATTATCAAGCATTAACTGCGCAATTAGCACAAGCGAATGCAAATATTGCAGGCGCATTCGCGCAGTTAACACAAGCAAAATGGACTTCAGGACAAAAAATTATTACGGCACCTGTCGATGGTATTGTATTTGATACTTATTATCGTATAGGTGAATATACACAAGCACATCAAGCCATTCTTTCTTTATTAGCACCGGCTGATATTAAAGCTATTTTTTACATCAGTGAAAAATATCTCGGTGCAATACGCTTGCAAGATAAAGTTTCTGTTCAATGCGATGGTTGTGAAAAAAATTATGATGGTCATATCAGTTTTATTTCACCGACTGCTGAATATACGCCGCCTGTTATTTACAGCAATGAAACAAGTTCAAAATTGATATTTCGCATTGAAGCTGAATTTGCACCTCAGGACGCTATTCATTTACATCCTGGGCAACCTGTTATGGTTACTTATGTGCCACGCCGATGACTGACAATAATAAATATGTAGTTGATGTACACCATTTAAGTAAAAGTTTCAGCGGTAAACCTGCTGTCGTTGATGTTTCATTAAAAATAAAACAAGGTGATATTTTCGGGTTCTTAGGCCCTAATGGTAGCGGAAAAACAACGACTATTCGTATGCTGTGCGGTTTGATGACGCCTGATTCAGGTGAAGGTACATGTTTTGGTTATGATATTTTACGTGATTCACGCATGATAAAACGGTTAGTAGGATATGTACCGCAAACATTCAGTCTTTATCAAGATTTAACAGTGAGAGAAAATTTGGAATTTGTCGCTCGAATTTATCAAGAAGACGATTATAAAGAGCGTGTTGGTAAAATGATGGCTGAACTTCAATTAGATCAGTATGAAAATATTTTAGCGGGCAGATTATCAGGAGGATGGAAACAACGTTTATCGCTCGCTGCTGCACTTATTCATGATCCCAAATTATTATTGCTGGATGAACCAACGGCGGGTGTTGATCCGAAAGCACGACGGGAATTTTGGGATTATATTTCCATATTAACTACGAAAGGTATTACGGCATTAGTGAGTACACATTATATGGATGAAGCAGAACGTTGTAATCGTCTCGCCTATATTGTGTATGGACACATGATGGCAGAAGGGACTATTCCTGAAATTATTAAACATGAAGGATTGATTACTTATTCGGCTCACGGCACAGATATAAAAGCATTAGCAGCACAACTCGAAAAATCTTCGGGTGTTAATCAAGTGACGGTGTGGGGAAATGAATTACGTATTTCAGGTACGAATGCAAATGCATTATCACAAATAGCCGCACAATTTCCTGATTACAAATGGAAAGAAGTACCAACAAGTTTAGAAACAGTATTTATTCATCTTGTTGCAGAAAGGACAAATGAACAGGAGAAAGGAGCATGAAAGAATATTTTTCACTTTCTCGTTTATGGGGTCTCATTATTAAAGAGTTTACTCAATTCAAACGCGATCACAGTACATTTGCTATGGTAATTAGTTTGCCCATTGTGCAATTGATGTTATTTGGTCTTGCAATTAATACCAATCCAAAATATTTGCCTACGGCACTTATTAACTATGATTCAGGTCCCTTTGCTCGCACATTAATTCACGAACTTGAAAATACTCAATATTTCAAATTTGATCACTATCCAGCAACTGAAGCTGAAGCAAAGCGATTAATGGAAACGCACCAAGTTTTATTTACATTAAATATTCCATCTGATTTTTCACGTAAATTAGTGCGTGGTGAAACGCCTGTTGCTTTATTAGAAGTAGATGGTACCGATCCAGTTTCGGTTGCATATGCTGTATCAGCATCATCTACTGTGATGACGAATATATTTCAATATGATTTACAAGGCGTATTATCAGGTTTAAATCCAACGCCAGCACCGGCTGAGTTGCGTGTGCATACAAAATATAATCCTGAAATTATTACTCAATATAATATTGTTCCTGGATTATTAGGCACAGTGTTGACGATGACATTCGTGAGTGTGGCTTCCATGGCGTTAACTCGAGAGCGTGAACGCGGTACGATGGAAAGTTTACTTGCAACACCTATTTTGCCTATGGAAGTGATTATTGGCAAAGCAATGCCATTTATTATTGTCGGTTATCTGCAAGTTGTTATTGTTATTTTAATTGCGATTTTATTTTTTAAAATTCCTATGTTGGGTAATTTAATTTTATTATTAATACTGACACTTCCATTTATTCTCGCTAATCTTTTTGTCGGCATCATGATTTCTACGCTTGCTAAAACACAATTAGAGGCAAGCCAAATCAGTTTGTTTTTCTTTTTACCTTCCATGTTACTTTCAGGTTTTGCTTTTCCATTTAAAGGTATGCCGATTTGGGCGCAATGGATAGGAAACGCATTGCCATTAACACACTTTATTAACATAGTTCGTGGAATTATGTTAAAAGGTATTTCATTCAGTGATGCTTGGGTAGATGTATGGCCGATTTTAGTTTTTATGTTTATTATGTTTTTTCTTTCGGTGAAGCGTTATAGACAGACATTGGATTGATTTATTATGTGTCATCCCCCACTCTGACCCTCCCCCCTTGTGGGGAAGTTGTATCAAATGTCGCAATAATTATTAGTAGTCGACTTAATTTGTGATTTAATAAGCATGGTTCGTTTGGAATTTCAACGCATAGGAGATGCAATATGGGCGATAACCGCGATACAAAATTTAAACGTGACAATAGAGCTGCAAATAACATCATATCATTTGCTGTAATTATTATAGTTATTGCAGTGATTGCTATTTTTTACTATATGAATTATTCGTCAGCACCAACGACTGTCATTCAACCGGCAGTGCCAACAGCTGCACCAGCACCAGCAACAACAGCACCCGCACCAGCACCAGCTGAAACAGCAACACCTGCTGACACAACAACGGCACCTGCACAGTAATTGTTATGCTGATAAAAACCATCTGTAAAACAGATGGTTTTTGTTTTTAAGCAGTTATCGATTCCGATTTGATTGAAATCTTGGATTTCACTGAATTTGAAATAAAACAATTGTCATGGGCTTTTTGAAATAACTCATTTAATACAGTCGGCTCTGGTTGAGAGTTTTCATGAAACGTAATGGACGGCTTAATGATCACTTCGGTGATAGCCATTTTTCCTTCATTATTTTTTGTCAATTTACCGATGGCTTCAGCAGTATATTCATCAATGACAAGATTACGAGTCGCTGCCCAATATAAAAACGTAAGCATAAAACAACTTGAAATCGAGGAAACAAACAATTCTTCTGGATTGGGTAATTCAGCATGGCCTAAAAATTCAGGTGCACTGCTTGCTTCTATTGCAACACCGCCGCCAAAGTAAATGTAATGGTTGCGAGGATATGATTTTGTATCAAATGCAGTGCTGTGACGCTTCCAATTAATGCGCGCTTTATATTCCATAAAAATCCCTTAATGAGTTAATGCGGTCTAAGAATATACGGAGGATAAAGAGAGATATCAATCTGGAGGGGCTTTACGAAAGCTTTTAACAACGTTGCCAGTTTTATTTTCGATAATTTCACCATTGAAATTGCCAAATTTTCCCTGCGTTTTCATTAGCATCCAAGTATGAAGCTCTTCTACATCGTTGCCGCTTTCACTGGCAACCTCACCCTCATCGAAATAAATTTTAGCTGTATATTGGAATGCCATGGCACTTTCTCCCACGCATATAATCACTATTTATTATACAATAAGGCCAAATTCAAAATATTTATGACAAATAATGAAAGGCTTAAGATGTCTTAGGTGGGAATGGAATTGTCATCCAGGTGAGGTCGAATCGCTTTTAATATTTGACGCAAGATATGAGGGTTTCCAGCAACGACATTGCCCGTCTTTAGATAATCTTCGCCACCATAAGGATCAGAGACAAGACCGCCTGCCTCTTTGACTAATAATACACCTGCTGCAATGTCCCAGAGATGTAAACCCAGTTCCCAAAAACCATCAAAACGCCCGCAAGCAACGTAAGCAAGATCTAATGTGGCGGCCCCTGCTCGGCGAATATCACCGCAATGAGGAAGGATTCCTTGAAATATGCGACTGGGAAGAGAAGCAGTTTGATCAAGATGTCGGTAGGCGAAACCTGTACCCAACAAGCTTCCTTCTAAACTCTTGCGTTGACTAACTCGAATACGTCTATCGTTTAAATGTGCCCCTCTGCCACGGGTAGCGGTAAATAGTTCTTGACGAACAGGGTCATAGATTACGCCATGTTCAAGCTTATTTTTGTACATTACAGCAATAGAGACAGCGAAATGTGGAAAACCATGGACAAAATTACGCGTGCCATCAATAGGGTCAATAATCCAAAGATAATCATTACCTTTTTGTTCGCCAGTTTCCTCACCTAGAAACCCATGAGAGGGGTAAGCTTTTTTTACAATAGAAATGATTTCTTGTTCAACTCGTTGATCGACTTCAGTGACAAGATCATTTGGGCTTTTTTCAGCTACTTTGACTTTGTCCATACGTTTCATCGCCCGGATAATCAACGTTCCGGCCGCTCTGGCAGCTTCAACAGCAATATTGATGATAGGATCGCGCATAATGTATAAAGAGCATTCGTTATTTTAAAGAGCGCCAATAATAAAACGAAAGTAACTGAGACGCCAGAGAAATGATTGTATTTTCTATGCCATGACATAAAGACCCATATCACAGTATAATTGCCACAATTTTTTGCGTAGGTCACGATAGTTAACATGCTTGAACGTATTCGTATTGTACTCATTAACACATCCCATCCAGGTAATATTGGTTCTGTTGCAAGGGCAATGAAAACCATGGGTTTATCGCAACTCTATTTGGTTGCTCCGCAAAAATTCCCTCATCCCAAAGCACTTGAAATGGCATCGAATGCCGGTGATCTTGTTGAAAGTGCACAAGTTGTTGCGACGTTAGATGAGGCGATTGGTGACTGTACGTTAGTCGTTGGGACAAGCGCGCGTTCTCGCAAAATCCCCTGGCCATTAATCACGCCGCGTGAAATGGCAGAGCAGATGAGTAAAGAGCATGTGGAAAGCAAGATAGCTATTTTGTTTGGTAATGAGCAATCAGGGCTTTCAAACGAAGAATTACAGCGATGTCATGTGCATATTCAAATTCCAGCAAATCCTTTATATAGTTCACTTAATTTAGCTGCAGCAGTCCAAGTCATTTCTTATGAATTACGCATTGCTAGTCTTAATACATCAAGCATTCTCGATGAGTGGGATTATCGCTTGGCTACAGCAGATGAAATGGAAAAATTCTTTGCGCATTTGGAAAAAGTGCTGATCGAGATTGATTTTTTAAAACAGAGTGCACCACGCAAGTTAATGACACGATTACGTCGTTTATTTTTTCGTACGCGTCCAGATGTGATGGAAATGAATATTTTGCGCGGTATGTTAACGGCTGTGCAGGAGAGAATAGAGAAAGGGAAGTAGTAGAATTTACTTGTCCCAATTTATTAAAGATGTTGTGATGCCAGCTGCGTTTGTCACATCCGTCGGTTGCTACATCATTCCCGAAATTCGCGTTATTGTGTCATGCCAGCATGTTTTTAGCTGGCATCCAGAAATATTAAATTATTCTGGATGCCACCTCGCACAAAAAACGTGCGGCTGGCATGACACAGTGACCTAACCCACAATCGCCTTAATCATCCTCACCCATTCATCATTATTAAAATCAGCGGGAAGATCTTTTCGCGCAATATTGGGTACAAACACTAATCGATAATGACCATTTGCAAATGATGTATGATCACCTTTTTTTAAAGTCAGTAATTGTCTGGCGTGAACAATTTTATTATCAATACGAATATGCACGGTTTTATTTGCCTGGACTCTATAATTTCCACTGAATTTAATATCAAACGATAATTGTGATGGTGAAACTATAGGTGCATATAAATAAATACTGCCATAAAAATGTTGATAGTGATTGTTTATGTAAGACTTAATAAGATACGGCAAGAATTCTATACGATAATTATTAAGTATCACTTTGACAGGTGTGCGTTCAAAATCTGCAATCACTTTTTCTTGGTTTGATGGTGCCAAATAAAGAGATGGCAATAATAGCAATCCAGTTTCATCACTAGGTTCGTATAAATATTCAAGCGCAGGGCCGATTAAATTTTTCATTCCAGTAATAGGTTGATCAATTTGATAAAGAAATGGAATGCCTCCAATGTAACTACCTTCTTGTTTTAGTAACAATGAAGTTAATTCAATAGTTGTTTGTTGATATTTTCCATCCAAGCGATTGCTAGTCATGATTTCATTGTATAGTGGATAGCTGATACCAAGCGTAAAAAATAGTGTAAAGAACGAGATGATACTAATGCGATAAAAGTGCAGATTATAATTATTTTTAAAATAAAAAATTGAAAATAAAGCGATAGGTAAAAATGCACTTAAATAATAGATGGTTGAAAAAGGATATAAATACTGTGACAAAATACCTAACGATAAATCGATGAATAATGCATACACAACAAATACAGAAAAAAGTGTAGGAGCCACTTTAAGGCGGCTAGTATTTACTGCTAATAACCAGCTGAAAAATTCGGAATATAAAAGGAAAAAAGCAGGGATAGTAAAGACAAAGTTATAAGGGAATGCTTGTTTGTAATTAACAAATTGAATAAGTGCAATGAAAGCATAAGTGATAATAAAAACGCGTTTTGCAGAAACGTCTTTGTCATTTAATTTTTCCGTCGCCATTAACATGGTTGCAGGCCACAATAAAAATAAGACAGGCCCGTGACGTAAAGCAGCATCCCAGCAAACTGCATAAATAGGAAGATACCAATTAATCCCTGCTTGTATATACGCTTCGTAAAACAAGTTATAAATAACAAGAGAAGGGGAGGCGATCAATGACCAAATAATAATGTAAATAACAATAGGGAAAAGAATGGCAAGATTAAAATAGATTAAACGGCGTAGGGTAAAGATAGATGTTTTATAAGCATAACAACAAATCAAGATACTGGCGTCAATCGCAATAACATACCATAAAGCTTTTTGCGAAATTAAGAATGCGATGCCAAGTAAAAAACCGCTTAAATTAAATCGATTTTTTAAAATATAAAGGCTGGATAACAAGCAAAACCAATTGGTTAACATATCCACACGTAAATCCGTGGCATAGACTAAAAATAATTCGTTAGCAATGATTGCGAGAATCGTAATAAGAACAGCGCGTTTATCGAAAATACTGGCTGCAAGATAACATGAAAAAGCCATGAAAACGGCGTTAATAATGGCAATTTCATCTTTAATATAAAAAAGCGGTTGCAACACAGTGTGTGAAAAAAACATGGGCAACGACAAAAGATAATAACCTAGTACAGTTTTATAAGGCGGAAAATCACGATAGGGAACATGAAAAGTATATTCATAAATATGTCTTGCAAATACAAACTCATCTGCAGAAAGCACAAAAAACGGGATGAAATAATATTCAAACGCGACATAAGCCAGACAAAGAAATAACACAGCGTAGAAAAAGTAGTTATTGCGAAAGTCCGCTCGTGCTTTGAATTGGTTCATTTTGCAGATTATCCTATTGATGTTACTATCGGTAAACTTTACAGATTGTAAATGGATTTCCCAACTATGCAAACACATGTAGTCATTATTGGCGCAGGCCCTGCCGGGTTGACCGCGGGTTATTTGCTTGCGAAAGAAAATATTAAGGTAACGATTTTAGAAGCGGATGCCGAATATGTGGGGGGGATTGCAAGGACAGCAACTTACAAAGGTTATTGTTTCGATATCGGCGGCCATCGATTTTTTTCCAAAGCAAAAGAAGTCGAAGATTTATGGTCAGAAATTTTGCCGTATGACATGTTAGATAGACCTCGATCATCACGTATTTTTTATAGGCAACAATTTTTTTCTTATCCATTGAAAGCATTCGATGCGTTGCAGAAATTGGGATTTATTGAATCTGCACTTTGTGTATTGTCTTATCTCAAAGCGAAGTTATTGCCCATTAAAAAAGTAAACAGCTTTTCTGATTGGGTCATCAATCATTTCGGTAAACGGTTATTCAACATTTTTTTTAAGACATATACCGAAAAAGTGTGGGGCATGCGCTGTGAAGAAATTTCGGCAGACTGGGCCGCGCAACGCATAAAAGGTTTGTCGTTATTTTCAGCTGTCATGAATGCAGTGGTTCCAAAAGCGCGGCTAAAACGCAATAACAAAGAAGGTATCATCAAGACATTGATTGATACTTTTCGTTATCCGCGCAAAGGCCCTGGCATGTTATGGGAAGCATGTGCTGAAAAAATCAAACAAAAAGGCGGTGAAGTACTGTTAGATAGTGATGTATATCGGTGTGAATATAGCGCTCAAAAACAAGAATGGCATATTCAATATCGTCATAAGAATGGTGAAGCAAAAAAAATAACGGCGACACATGTTATTTCATCTGCACCTATGCGCGAATTAGTATTAGATTATTTACAACCTTTTGTATCGCCGAAAGCATTATCTGCAGCACATGAATTGCAATACCGAGATTTTTTAATTGTCATATTAATTTTGCGTGATAAAAAACAATTTAGCGATAATTGGATTTATGTTCATGATGCTGAAGTGGATGTTGCGCGCATTCAAAATTTTAAATCTTGGTCACCTGAAATGGTACCAGATGCAGACATGTGTTGTTATGGCATGGAATATTTTTGTTTTGCTGGTGATAAAAATTGGTCTGCTAATGATGGTGATTTAATTAGTAAAGCAACGCAGGAAATTATCAAATTAGGGCTTGCGCATGCAGAAGATATTTTGGATGGCTATGTAGTACGTCAGCCGAAAGCATATCCAGTCTATGATAATAATTATCAAACTCATGTTGATGTGATAAGACGTGAGCTAGAAGAAAAATTTCCCACGCTTTATCTGGTTGGCAGAAATGGTATGCATAAATATAACAATCAAGATCATGCGATGATGACAGCCATGCTCACAGTTAAAAATATTCTAGCTAATAAACGTGTTTATGACGTTTGGTGTGTGAACCAAGATGCTGAATATATAGAATCAGGGCAGGCTGGTGAAAAAGAATTAGAGCAAGGCTTGCGAGCGGTACCGGAAAGAATTTCTTAGTTAAGGGGCCTGATTGACAGTAACGGGCGGCGTTACATTAAGTAAGGTTGATGTTGGCTTAGGCTGACTTACTGTGACAGGCGGATTCACATTCATCAATGTTGACGAAGGTTTAGTTTGGGTCCCCTTAGCCGGAGGTATTACATTCAATGGCCCTGCATTTTGAGGTGGGGTATTGGGTAAGGTAGTACCTGACATTTGATTTACACTTGTTGGTCCTGCAATATTAGATAAAGATTCGGTAGCTATCGCAGAATGACAGCTCATCAAAATGATAGACCACGCTAATGTTGAAGTAAGTTTAATTTTATAGTTAAACATAAGTACTTTCCGACTTAGTTGCCCTATTACTTATTTTACAACGGAATGAGTTTAGCTAAATTTACGCTGAATTTACTGAAGGTTATGTGATAATTTTGTTATCTCCATCACTTTACTATAACGCATTGCGTTATATGACGTGTCGCGTTATAATAATCTATACTTAATAGACTAAAGAATGATAAAAAATTTCAAGTGTAAGGAAACAAAAAAAATCTGGGATGGTGAAATATCACTTCGTCTCCCAAGGGATATACAGCATGTCGCAAGACGAAAATTACGTATGCTAAATAATGCTAGAAATTTACATGATTTACGTATTCCTCCAAACAATAAGCTAGAACCATTAAAAGGTAACAGGATGGGAGCGCATAGCATACGCATTAACGATCAATGGCGAGTGTGTTTTATATGGGTTGATGGAAATGTAAGTGATGTGGCCATTGAAGATTATCATTAGAGGAGAATAAAATGGCTAAACTGTCAAATATCCATCCCGGTGAAATTCTTTTAGAGGAATTTTTAAAGCCGCTTGAGATTAGCCAAAATCAATTAGCGCGTGATATTGACGTACCACCACGGCGTATCAATGAAATTGTTCACGGTAAACGTTCGATAACTGCTGATACTGATTTAAGATTTTCGCGAGCATTTGGAACCAGTGAAGGGTTCTGGCTTGGGTTACAATCTGATTATGATTTAGAAGAGAGACGTAAGATTATAAATGTGAAGTTACGAAAAATTAAACTGGTAGCCAACGTGGCTTAAGTTTTATAAAACACTTATTCTGTCTTATATTCTCCGTTTTTACTTGTGTCATCCTTTGATCCAGACTTTTCTCGGCTGTCATTCCACGCAGCTTTTAGCACGGAATGACAGCCGAGAAAAGTCTGGATCAAAGGATGACAATATAAATGGGCGACAGTCGACATGATCATCGTTTGTCCGTTGCACCATCAAAGAATGTTGTGCTATAACTGACCACTCGAAAATTACGTAAAACTAAACTTAAAACAATGCTAAACGCAACTTCAAACATCATTTACCTAGACTATGCAGCGACTACACCAGTTGATAAGCGTGTGGCTGAAAAGATGTTGTCATATTTAACATGGGATGGTTGCTTTGGTAATCCAGCATCTCAACATGCATATGGTCAACAAGCTCGCTCTGCTATTGAAGATGCGCGTGCGCAAGTGGCAGCCCTCATTAATGCAGAACCTAACGAAATCATTTGGACTTCGGGTGCAACTGAATCCGATAATTTGGCATTGAAAGGTGCTGCGCGATTAAATCAGCGTAAAGGTAAACATATCATTACCATGAAGACCGAGCATAAAGCGGTTTTAGATGCTTGTCAGTATTTAGAAAAAGAAGGCTATACGGTCACTTATCTTTTGCCTGAATCAAATGGGTTGCTTGATATAGTTAAATTAAAAAATGCATTACGCGATGATACGGTTTTAATTTCCATCATGTGTGTTAATAATGAAACGGGCATTGTGCAAGATATGCAGGCAATTTCTGCATTGACTTCATCACGCGGTATTCTTTTACATGTTGATGCAGCACAAATACCGGGTAAGGTTTCTCTGGATGTACAAACATCCGCGATAGACATGATTTCACTTTGCGCGCATAAAGCGTATGGGCCAAAAGGGATCGGTGCGCTTTATTTGCGGAAAAAACCACGCGTGCGTGTTGAGCCTTTAATTCATGGCGGTGGTCATGAGCAAGGTATGCGGTCAGGTACACTTGCTACGCATCAAATTGTTGGTATGGGCGAAGCATTCGCCATTGCACAGCAAACAATGCAAGAAGAAAATAATAAAATTAAATTATTACGCGATCATTTCTTATCAGCTATTTCCAATATTTCTAATTTGCATTTGAATGCAGATCTTAAACACTGTGTGCCGCATATTTTAAACTTGCGATTTGAAGGTATGCTGGCCGATGCCATCCTTGCAGAAATGCCTATGGTTGCAGCTTCGACCGCTTCTGCTTGCCAAGGAAAAGGAACAGAAGGTTCTTATGTGTTGCGCGCAATGGGATTAAGCGATGAGCAAGCAAAAAGCTCAGTGAGATTTTCGTTTGGCAGATACACAATGCTAGAAGAAATAAATACAGTTATTGGGTTGATACGAAATATTTTTAAAATGAATTAGCGTTTGAAGCTTAACCGATCACTGAGTTCTTCACGCAATTCGCCCATATTCATTGATTTAACTTTTTCTAAGTAAGATTTGAAATCAGGTCGTTTTGCTAATTGAATGGTAGCGTCGAGTCGATCTTCAGCACTAGATTTATAAGCATCACATTCCCTTTGCGCATATTCCTGTTTTAATTGTTCGGCAATATGCTTTCTTGTGGCAGAACGTAATTGCTCAAGAAATCCATGAGCATCGCAAATTTCTTTAACACGCTTGTTAAGCGCTTTATATTTTGGTAAATGTGCATATTCTTCATATATTTTTTCAACTAACTCTTTGTCATTTTTAATTGCATGACGAATCACGAGTTCAAACCTGTATCCTTGGTGACCAATTAAATTCACGCTGTCTGCTGCTTGTTGCGCTGCTAAAATATGAATTTGTTCGTTAGATAAGCGGTGTTCTTCAGGTAGCTTGGCATTTGCAGTTTGTTGTGACTCAATTTTACGTTGGACTTCATCGTTATATGCTCGTTGAATGTGATCAAGTCGTAATCGTTGTATGGTTTGCAAAGGCAATTGACCTGGTTGACCAATTTGCAGCTGGTTTTGTACTTCAGCAACTAATTCTGGATTTACGCCCAAGGCATTTAAATTATTAATGGCATTAGTAGCAAACGTTTGTTGAGCTGTCTGCCAATTTGCTGCGATTGTGTTTTGAGTTGTAATGGCAGCAATTACTCTTTGTTGAGCTTGGTGCCATTGAGTTAAAGAGTGAGCAAGCGCAGTTAATGCAAGATAAATAACATGAGTATCAACTAAGACATGAATAACGACGGATTCAACGCGATTTTGTTCTTTCTTATTTTGAATATCAATTAAGTAATTAATTTCTTCACGTTTTTTATTCTCGTAATAAGCAGAATAAGTCGCCGCTTCTTCTTCTAATTTACGTTCAATGATTTTATCCATTGTTTCGAGGAAGAATTGAAGTTCTTTTGCATCTTCGAGTGCAGCTAAATGTGCAAGGGCAGCATTATATTCTTTGAACAAAGGGCTTTCTTTTTCATTGACCAACATATTGGTGATGCTGATTGCTGAGAGAGGAGCCTCTTCTAAACTTGTTCGTTTGCTCATAAGTATCTGCCAATAAAGAAATAATTATTATTTATAACTTAGGGACTGTTGACAATTCAAATCCAAGGTATTGAATAATAAAAGCAAACTCGTAGAATTGCGGTTCCCACACCTAACAATAAAACGAGTTTGCAATGATCCGACTGATG
>DAIEGU010000121.1 GCA_027356065.1 Gammaproteobacteria bacterium | reverse complement strand
TGCTTATTTACTTACAGCTAATAAGTAAATAACTCCCAATGCAAGGCTACCTTTTTGGTAGCTCTTTGCAATGGGAATTAAGATACAAGGGCGAACGGAGATTTATCAGCACGCAAAGAGGACGACGTGGAGTTTATGAGGGGCGCTATCAGCCTCAGGGCGAACCGCTTTGTCAGGCACAGAGACAAGAACAAAAAACAAGCACGGTTGTTTTCAATAACTTCATCATGCTATTCTCACGCGCTTACTTCACAACATATAAATTATAAAACTATGTCTACCGAAGCGGAATTAACAGCAGTAAGCTCTCTTCGAAATTCAACAGAGAACATGGCTGAGCAAATGGATATTATTTTTCCCAAAGTAAGTCAGCGCCAACTGGCATGGGAAGATATTATCGATGGATGTAAAAAATGGCGCATCTGGTTCATGCTTGCGTATCAAGATATCAAATTACGTTATCGCCGCTCTATTTTAGGGCCATTCTGGATAACACTCAGTATGGCAATTACTGTTTACTCGATGGGATTTTTGTATTCCCATTTGTTCCATGTTGAATTGAGTAAGTATTATCCTTTTGTAGTTGCCAGTATGTTGTCTTGGTCGCTCATTTCTACAGTGGTTGTAGAAATGACAGAAGGATTCAGTCTGTATGAATCCATTATTAAACAAATTAAATTACCGTATAGTTTATACATACATCGAATTGCCACACGTAATCTCATTATTTTCTTTCATAACATGTTGGTCATTGTGCCGATTTTTATTATTTTTTATGCTAGCGTGAAAATTAATTTTTATACGTTATTGTTAATTCCAGGGCTTGCATTGATTTATGTGAATGCCGTGATTTATGGAATCATTCTCTCGCTAGTGTGTGCTCGCTTTCGTGATATGGCACAAATCATTAAAAGTTTGATGCAGGTTATCTTTTTTCTCACACCGGTCATGTGGGACGTGAACGTGTTACCTGAAAGTAAACGGGCTTTAATGATATTTAATCCATTTTATTCATATATTGAAATGATGCGTGCACCTTTATTAGGAAAAGCGCCATTGTTGATCAACATAGAATGCGTATTGTTACTGACATTAGTTGGTGCGGTTATTTGTTTATTCATGTTTAAGATATATCGTTCTCGAATTGTTTATTGGTTATAGACTTATGGCAAATATAGATTTACACAAAGTTTCAGTTGAATTTCCGGTTTATAACGTGCATGCCCGTTCGATTAAAAAACAATTTTTGCGCTTTGCAACAGGGGGTGCCGTTGTTAAAGATAAAAATGAAAGAAGTCATGTCGTTGTTAATGCGCTAAAAGATATTTCACTTTCGTTAAAAGACGGCGATAGAGTAGGCCTGATTGGACATAATGGTTCAGGTAAAAGTACTCTATTACGTCTACTCGCTAGAATTTATGAACCTTCTTCAGGGCATCTTAGAATAGATGGCAGTGTTTCTCCTATGCTGAATATTTCATATGGGATTGAAGGTGAATTTACCGGGCATGAAAATATTAATGTTCGCGGTACGGTGCTTGGATTAACTCGACAACAGATAAAAGAAAAAACTGCTGAAATAGCTGAATTTAGCGGTTTAGGCGATTATCTTTCTATGCCGATTCGTACTTATTCAAACGGGATGTTTGTAAGGCTCGCATTTGCTATTTCAACCAGTATTAGACCAGACATTCTTTTGGTCGATGAAGTTTTCGGCGCAGGTGATGCTGACTTCATGGAAAGAGCCAAGAAGAAAATGATTTCATTGTTGCAACAATCTAGCATTGTTGTACTCGCAACTCACTCTGATGCACTTATTACTGAGTTTTGTAATAAAGTCTTGTTATTGGAAGGTGGGCGTATAAAATATTTTGGCGATGTGAAGGAAGCGTTAGCGCTGTATCACCAGAAAAGATAAATTGTCATGGGGTCAGGCCTGACCCCATCCCCCTGGTGGGGGGACGGTTGAATAAAAAAAGGAAGAGACACATGCAAAAAATTTTAGTAATCGGAAGCAATTCATTTTCAGGCGCAAGTTTTGTTAATTGGGCACTGGATAAAGATGTAAAAATTATTGGAACTAGTCGTTCTGTTGAGCCAGTAAATTCTTTGCTACCTTACAAATGGCGTAATCATCAAAATTTTAATTTTCATCAACTCGATTTGAATCATCATTTGCCAGAAATAATGGATTTAATTCAGCAAGAAAAACCTGCTTACGTTATTAATTTTGCTGCGCAAAGTATGGTGGCAGAAAGTTGGAAAAACCCTAGCGACTGGTTTATGACAAACGCAGTGTCCACGGTTAAATTGCATGATGAGTTGCGTAAATGTGATTCGTTAAAACGTTATGTACATGTCTCAACACCTGAAGTGTATGGAAGTTGTTCTGGATTTGTGACTGAAAGTTACCCTTTCAATCCTAGCACGCCTTATGCAGTTTCACGTGCTGCAGCTGATATGAGTTTGCGTACTTTTTACAGTGCTTATCAATTTCCTGTTGTGACAACGCGTGCTGCTAATGTGTATGGTCCAGGACAACAGCTTTATCGCATTATTCCACGCACAATTTTATTTGTTATGTTAGGCCGTAAATTGCAATTGCATGGTGGTGGTGTATCAACACGTTCTTTTATTCATATGAAAGATGTATCAGAAGCAACGTGGCGAATTATGGTAGATGGTAATAATGGCGATACTTATCACATTTCAACTAACGAAGTGATTTCTATCCATGACCTTGTCGAACGCATTTGTCAGAAATTGAATGTATCTTTTGCTGATCATGTAGAAGTAGTAGGTGAGCGATTAGGTAAAGATGCTGCTTATCATTTAGAAAGTGCTAAATTGCGTAAAGAACTTGATTGGAAAGATCATGTTTCACTCGATCAAGGTTTAGATGATTGTATTGCGTGGGCACAAACACACTTTGATGAATTAAAAACTCAGCCATTTGATTACATACATAAAGCGTGATTTTTGTAAGCTTGTTGTGAATGTGTCGCTTGTAAACATCCCCCACGACCCTCCCCGCAAGGGGGGCATTGTTGCATAATTCAAATGTGTCA
>DAIEGU010000115.1 GCA_027356065.1 Gammaproteobacteria bacterium | reverse complement strand
GGAGCGCTTCTTCAGGATAATACATCTCAAGTTAGTGGATAGTTTCTATATCTTTTCAAAAATTGTTATTCCTATGCTAACGTGACAGACCATATGTATATGATATAGTCTAAATGACAACTGCAATCAGGGAGAGCGCATATGAATTTATTTGTACGAGCATGGAAAGGTAAAGCATCATTAGCAGCAGCGTTTTGGTTAGTCCACGTAGTATTTGGTATTATTATCGCGATTATTATTTCTATCATCTGTTCTTTTTTTATTGCCAATTTTTTCACGCCCGATGTTTATTCACAATACAGTGATTTAGTTATGACGATTTATTTTCCCTATACATTGTATAGTGCAATTTGCGTATGGCGTTGTGCTAAAAATTCTTCAATGGTTTGGGCAGTGATTGCACGTATATTAGTTGTTTTAGCTATTATTAGCGGTCTCATTAGTATATTGCATGTGACTCATATAATGTAAAAATGTGAGTGAATCTTAATATGGAAAAATATAATAATCGTCGCGAAGCTGGAAAAAAGCTTGCACAAGAATTGAATGAATATGTGAATCGCGACGATGTTATTGTCCTTGCTTTACCACGCGGTGGCGTACCTGTTGCTTTCGAAGTTGCAAAAGCATTGCGTGCGCCACTTGATGTTTTTATCGTGCGCAAGCTAGGTGTACCCGGACATAGTGAGTTAGCGATGGGTGCTATTGCGATGGGCGATACTTGTGTTTTTAATCAAGACATCATCGATAATTTGAATATTTCACAAGTCGATATTCAATCTGTGATTGTAAAAGAACAGCACGAATTGAAACGCCGTGAATTAGTTTATCGCGGCAGTCATCCCTTTCCGTCGCTGAAAAATAAAAATGTTATTTTAATTGATGATGGTATTGCAACGGGTGCAAGTATACGCGCTGCAATAGAATCCATTTATCAATTAAATCCTGCGAATTTAATTGTTGCTGTTCCAGTTGCAGCAAATGATTTATGTGAACAGTTACAAATGTCTGTTGATAAATTTATATGTCCTATACGTCCTAATGATTTTTATGCTGTGGGCGCGTGGTATCAAGATTTTTCACAAACTGAAGATGCGGAAGTATATTCTCTTTTGCAAGAATCTAAACATCATTAAAGAGTTCCCTCCTACGGCGAAAAAATGTTTTAACTAAACCCACGAAAAGGTAATGAAGCAGCGCGTTGCAGCCATTTTCAATCGTCGCATCTTGCAGCGCAAACCATAAACCCATAATAGGTTGGGTCGGTACGTATAAATAAGTATTGTCTTGATGACAAGATACTTCTCCGCCAATAAAAGGCTGTTTAAAAATATACATAGATTGAACAAGTAAAGGATCAAAAATACCAAGATCATTAATCAATTGCGCAATAGTATGCATACGACTAAAACAATGGAACACAGGATCAAGATCATGCAATGCATGTCCAATTTTATTGATAGAAAGAAATTTATCGCGATTTAATTCACCGTGCTGATTAAGTGCATTTTCTTCGAAGAAAAATCTAATCTTATCACCCGAATCCAAAAAATAATTCGTTGATGCATGTTTAGGGTCTGTTGTAGAAAAAGCAACTTTAATCTCTGTTGGATCAAATTGCTCAATTAACTTGTTCGCTCTTTCTATTAAAAGATCACAAATAATTGTTGGAATAAAATTTTCAACTACAAGAAAACCGTCTCGTTGGTAGTTTGCTAAGTTCATATTTCATCCTTGTGTGCATACAGCGCGAGCAAGCTCTGCACCCACCCGCACATTATTTTTAATTAGACTTAAGTTTGCTTGCAAACTTCTTCCAGATGTTGCGTGTAATACTTCAGTCAATAAAAATGGCGTTACCGTTTTACCATTAATTTGTTGTTCATTTGCTTTTTGTAATGCATGACTAATAATCGGTTCAATGACATGAGTTGGAATTTCATCTTGTGCAGGCACTGGATTTGTTATCAACATGCTAGACGATAAACCTAATTGCCAATGTGTATTTAAAATCGCTGCTAATGTTTTAATATCATCAACACGTGCAGGTAATGGATAATTTGTTTTAGCAGTATAAAAAGCAGGTAATGTATCTGTGCGATAGCCAATGATAGGGATGCTAAAGGTTTCAAGAAATTCTAATGTTTTGGGCAAATCAAGAATAGCTTTTGCACCTGCACATACAACAGCCATGGGTGTGCGCGCTAATTCGATTAAGTCAGCAGAAATATCTTGTTCATTGCCGCGATGAACACCACCTATTCCACCGGTGGCAAAAATTTTTATGCCTGCATGATAAGCACAAAATAATGCTGCAGCGACAGTTGTTCCTGCATTTAATTTTTGCTGCAATAAAAATGGAATATCTCGACGACTTGCTTTAGTAACCGTTTTATCATGTACTAATTGATTAAGTTCAGTTTCATTTAAACCAATTTTAATTTTTCCATCCATAATAGCTGTGGTTGCAGGGACGACATCGTGATCTCTTACTATTTGTTCGACAGCTTTTGCCATTTCCAAATTATGCGGATAAGGAAAACCGTGGGTAATGATGGTCGATTCTAATGCCAACACAGGTTTTTTAAGTTGTAATGCTTGGTTTACTTCATGGGAATATTCAAAAAATTGTTGCATAGGTCGCCTTCATATTATTACGCATTAAATGGTCTGGTGTAATTGTATCGAGTACGGTTTTTTCAGATTGAATTGTCATAGCAGCTGCGGTCGCGCCTAATTCACAAGCATAATTTAAGTCTTTTTGTTGTTGTAAGCCATATAAAATGCCAGCAACAAATGCATCACCTGCTCCATTTGCATCAACCATATGTTTATTCGCTTGAATCGATACATGTGTTGCATGTTGTGCATTTACGATGACATAACCTTCTTCGCCTAAACTAATGACGATGTTTTCAGCGCCGCGTTGCTGTAATGTTTTTCCTGCTTGTATGCAATCTGTAATGGAATTAATAGATGTATTAGTTAAAGCAGCCGCTTCTAATTTGTTTGGCTTTAGTAAAAAAATGCCGTGCAATGAAATAGGTAGTTTATTTGCTTTCATAACAGAAACAGGATCAACACATAATTGTAATTGTTTTTCTGCAGCGAAATTTATCACGTATTTCAGAATATCTTTCGGTAAATTAGTATCAATAAAAATAATATCGTGTGGTTGCCACTTGTCCCAAGCAGCCACAAGAAATGATTGAAAAATATTGTCGTAAATATTCATATCAGCAAGAGCGACGTGCAAATTACCTTTTTCTGTGAGCACTGCATAATAATGGGCAGTGTGTTGGTTTGCTAAAATCAAACACGCATCGATATTGATACCTAGCGATTGTGCATGATTTAATAAATTCTTGCCGTGAATATCATCTCCAACGACACATTGTAAATTAATATTTTGTGTCCAATGCGCTAAGTTTTCTGCAACATTACGCGCAACGCCACCAAATGTAGTATGAGATTTCACTAAATTTGATGTGCCAGTAATAAGTGTATTAATCGGTATTAATTTATGATCTATGGTCGCGCCGCCAACACAAAAAATATTTTTCATATAAATTTAATTAGCATAAACAGCGGTTAATTCAGTTGTAGCCAACGTATGTTTTTGTATAGCTTTCAATACGGTTTTTGCATCAGCATGAGCATGTACTTTTAAATTATCATCAAGTGCATACAATGCAAAAATATAGGTATGTTGAGCACCTTTAGGAGGACAAGGGCCGTCGTATTGTTGTCGATTAAATGAATTGGTACCGAGTTCTGCACCTGTCGGAATAGTTTGCTCGCCTTCAGCAAGAGAAGTTGTTGTTGTCGGCATGTTATATAAAATCCAATGATAGAATATGCCGCTTGGTGCGTCTTTGTCAGAAAGAATTAAGGCAAATGATTTTGTGTTTGCAGGTGCATTAGCCCAATTAAGTCCAGGTGAAATATTTTTTCCATTGCAGCTGTATATAGAGGGCATCAAACCTTTGTTCAAAAAAGAAGAGGTGTTTAATGTAAAAACATTATTTGCTTGTACTGCGCAGGTAAATAAGATGAGTAACAAATTTGTGATGATGATAAATAATTTATGCATGTTCCTTCCTTGGTAAATTTCAACCAACACTTTCGCTTTTTCTGGTTGTAGCGTCAAGAGGTTGAATATAAAGCTGGATTAAATAAAAACTGCCTAGAGTTTTGCTGCAAGGTGTTATCCTGAACAGGCGTTTTTTGCCTGTGAAGGATCTAACGCTAATGAAAAAAATCCTTCACAGGCAAAAAACGCCTGTTCAGGATGACACTTAAATCACGTAATACATGACCAATTCAAGATGTCGCTGAACTTCTACCCGCAGCATTTCTTATATTTTTTCCCACTACCGCAGGAGCAAGGATCGTTCCGGCCAATATGTTCAGCTTTACGTATGGTCTTTACTGCGTCGGGGTCTTGTCCATCTACATAAAGCCATTTGTTATGTTCACGTCGAAATGAACTAATTTCATGTAAACGTTGTTTTTTATTTTTTTCAGAATAATGAGCGATAAATTCAACAGTACCTTCATCACCAGCCACCGTGGTATCAATAATTTCTAACTTTAACCATTTAGCTCGCTTGGCCCACTCTCGTGCTTCATCTGCAGGAAAGTCATCGATGGCTGGTGATGTCATCGTTTCTTCAATATAAGGGATATTTACGAGAGTATATGCTGTGTAACGAGAACGCATTAATTCTTCTGGTGTTGCTGGTAATTCTTTATTTTCAATAAATCGACCGCAACATGCGACGTAATTTTTTTCTGAACCGCAAGGACATACTTTCATAATATTTATACTCCTGGATGCCAGCTAAAGCTTGTCCCGTTATGTTTTTAAACGGGAGCATGCTGGCACGACGACGTTTTTCGCGCAGCTTACGCTTTTAGACGATCACGTGCAATTTTTTCTGCAATCACATTTGTTGCGATATTTTCACGTTTAGAACGTTCGAAAATATCAGTGACCGTATTATAAATATCATTAATTTGATTTATCGCTTTCTGAATATCACCATGATCATAAATAACAGCAACTTGTATTAATCCACCTGCATTAATGAGGAAATCGGGCGCATATAAAATGCCGCGCTCATGCAGTAACGCACCATAATGATGATGTGCTAGTTGGTTGTTAGCAGAGCCTGCAACAATGGGCACACGTAAACGTTTAATAGTATCTAAATTCAAAATGGCACCTAATGCACAAGGTGCAAATACATCAGCTTCTACATCATAAATTTGTTCAGGTAAGCAAACAGCGACATGGAAATCATCTATACATCGTTCTAGTGTTTTTGTATCAACGTCTGTCACTGTCATGCGCGCACCTAATGCATGCAATTCTTTTGCTAAATAATAACCGACGTGACCTGCGCCTTGAATGGCGACATGTATTCCTTCCAGAGAGTCTCTGCCTAATTTAAATTTCACTGCGGCTTGAATCGCACGTCTTACCCCTAAAGCGGTCAGGGGTGAAGGATCGCTATCTATACCTGATTGTGTTGTGCAAGTTACAAATGGAGTGCGTCTTGCAATAATGTCCATATCTGAAATATTTGTACCGCTATCTACAGCAGTGATATATCGACCACCTAATTCATTAACAAATTCACCAAATTTTTCAAAATAAGCTTCACGGTCTTTAATGACTCTTGGTTTAATCAACACAGCTTTTGCACCGCCATGAGGCAAATTATTAATGGCCGCTTTGAAACTCATCATGTGTGCAAGACGCAGAGAATCTTCAAATGCTTTATCTATTGTTTTGTAAGCGATCATGCGGCAACCACCGATTGCAGGGCCACGAGAAAGATTATGAATCGCAATGATGGCTTTTAAACCGGTTTTTTCATCAATTTTAGTATGGATATTACCGAAGCCTAAGAATTCAGCGTAGCGCATTAAGCTATCTACAACAGTATAGTGAACACCTGAATGTGCATATCGTTTGGAATGAGCGCGGCTGGAAACAACTTCAACCATAGTTGATAACTCCCTGTTTAAATTAATTCTCATGCCAGCCTGATTTAAACCATGCTAAGGCTGGCATGACATCCATGACGAATTTATTAACATCAGACGCGGAAAGACAATTTATGCTCGTTCGCCGCGAGCTCTGCGTTTTAATTGTTGTACTGTACGAATTTGCGCAGTGACTTCGGCAATTTCAGCCGTTGCTTTTGCTAGATCGATGGCTGATAGTTTACCAGCCATCATTTTCTCTGCTTGTTCTTTTGCTGCTATCGCGGCTGCTTCATCAATGTCATTAGCACGAATAGCGGTGTCTGCAAGTACCGACACAATATACGGTTGAACTTCCAACATACCGCCGGAAACATAAAAAATTTCTTCTTCATCATTTGGAAGTAGGGTACGCACATAACCTGGTCTTAATGTTGTTAATAATTGCGAATGACCCGGTGCAATGCCCAAGTCACCTTCTTCTCCAGTGACAAATATCATTACCACTTCACCTTTGAAGATTTGTTTTTCAGCACTAACAATATCTAAATGCAGTGTTTCTACGCTCATAATCTCTTGGCCTTTTCTATGGCTTCATCAATTGTGCCAACCATATAGAATGCTTGTTCAGGCAAGTGATCATATTCACCACTCAAAATGCCTTTGAATGCACGAATGGTTTCTTTGATAGGAACATAACGTCCTGGTGTGCCTGTAAATATTTCTGCAACAAAGAATGGTTGTGAAAGGAAACGTTGAATTCTACGTGCACGACCAACGGTTTGTTTATCTTCTTCAGATAATTCGTCCATACCTAAAATTGCAATAATATCTTTCAATTCTTTATAACGTTGCAATGTTCTTTGTACGCCAAGTGCAACTTCATAGTGTTCTTGACCAACGACTAATGGATCAAGTTGACGACTGGTAGAATCCAATGGGTCGATTGCAGGATAAATACCTAATTCTGCAATTTGACGTGATAACACAACAGTTGCATCTAAGTGAGCAAATGTCGTTGCAGGTGATGGATCGGTTAAGTCATCTGCTGGTACATACACAGCTTGTACAGATGTGATTGAACCATTCTTAGTAGAAGTAATACGCTCCTGCATGATTCCCATTTCTGTTGCCAGTGTAGGTTGATAACCCACCGCTGATG
>DAIEGU010000107.1 GCA_027356065.1 Gammaproteobacteria bacterium | reverse complement strand
TGCCGGAAAATTTACCGAACTGGAATATAACAATCATGTTTGGCATGGGTATTTGCAAAAATTTACCTCCAACAAAGGTTCATGATTATCTAATTGCAGAGATTTGTCCCTTTTTGACTAAGATGGGGGCCGTACCTCAATTAAAAATTGCGCTAGAACAAATTAATCAATTGAAAAAAGAAATAAAACTATTAGAAACAGAAAATATTAAAGCAAGATCAACTATTATGAAACTTGAAGAAGACCAAAATATTTCTTCTTCAGATAAAAACAGAATAAGAAAAAAATGTTTAAAAACGAGTAAGGCTAATTAATGACTACGAATCAAAAAATAATCACTTCTGAACAAAATCACCCTCAATCTCCTTTTGCAGAAGAAATATTTGATTCAATTAAATCTGGGGCTTTAGAAAAGTTAATATCTCTTGTTGAAGAAGAAAGTTACTCCCTAGAGGTAAAAGATCAGGACGGTTTTTGGCCTATAAGCTTAGCGGCTAGGCATGGTCATTTGCCCACTCTAGAGTGGCTAATCAAGCAGAAGAAATGTTCTATTAATAGAAAAGTTGATTTTGATATGAAAATTGACTGTAAATTTTCTTCGTATTCACCCCTTAAATTAGCTGTATATTTTGGTCACTATGATATGGCTAAATGGATAATCACTGAAACAGATTGTTTATTTAATGAGGGTGTCAAAGCTGATATTTTAGAAGTCTCAATCGAATCTGGTCATATGCCTTTTATTCAATGGTTAGTAACAGAAAAAGATTGTCACTTTAAGAGTGGAGAAATTACTCAAAGAACACGGCATAATAATTCTCTTTATACTGCAGCGAAAGCAGGTCATTTACCTATTATTAAATTGTTAGTAGAAGAATATAAATTTCCTTTAACGATAAAGAATTATGAGGTTAATAATAATTTTTTACACTGGATGTTATATCTAGGCCACTTGGAAATATCAAAATGGCTAGTAAATGAAAAGCAGTTTTCACTAGAAGAAATTAATATAAAAGAAAATGTCGTATTACTTGCTATTCGTAAAGGAAATTTGGATCTTCTTAAATGGCTTATTGAAGAAATGCATTTCTCATTGGATGTTATGGATGGTGAAGATAATGTTCTTGTATACGCATTATATTTTGGTCAATTTTCTATTGCGAAATGGTTAGTAGAAGAAAAAAACTTCTCTTTAGATGTTAAAGATAGTCGGGGGAGAAATCCCGTACTATTAGCTTGTGCTCATGGACCTTTGGATGCTGTAAAATGGCTAGAAGAACAAGGATTATCTCTAAGTATTCATGATGGGTCTAATCGGAATCCAGTCATACAGGCGGTCTCTCATGGTCAGTTAGAAATTGCTAAATATTTAGTGGAAGAAAGACAATGTTCTTTGGATGTTAAAAGCAGCACTAATGGTACCTGTCCTATTCATTACGCTACTCTTGGAGGGCATTTCGACACTTTAAAATGGCTAGTGGATGAGCAAGGATGCAGTTTAGATGCTACCAATAATGATAATGAAAACATCTTACAACTTGCCTATAGAGCTAGGAGCTACCATTTAAATATTGATAATAAAGACCTCATTGATTGGTTAATTAAAGATAAAAATGTGCTAAAAAAAAGAAGCGTACGTGATTCCTATCAAAAATGTTTTAACTTAAGCTACAATGTAGATGATTTTATAAAAGTGATTCCCTATCTATTATTAAATTCAGAAAATGAGAATGAGATATTTTACTGGTTAGAACTCTTATACATACAAATTAATTCAACTGAAAATACCAGATTGATACCAAAAAGAAACCAAGCCTATGAATTTGTTATTGATGAATTCAAAAAAAGTAAAAATCCCTTATTCGATATGGTATTAAACCACTATTGTCATATCAACAAACACTCTGTCGGACATATTGAAATTTTGATGCAAGAAAATAAAATCGATGAAGCAATTGAAATGCTTTATAGTTTAATTTATGATGAGGAAGTTTGTACCGATCTTAAACATAAAGCTAAGGTCACCCCATGCCGAGAAGGCTGCTCAAATAGGACATAAGCTTTCCAACTATGTATAACTACCCATATAAAAAACAAGCCTGCCGATTTATCTCATCCCGCGCCACTGCACCAACCCCAATGTTCTGCTCGAATTAGAAATGGATGCCGGTACCTTTTTCATATCGACCAGATAATCTCCATATCGATTGATATGTTTCGTAATGTATGGGCTCAGGGAAGCGATATCGTCTTCGCGAATCTGAGCGCCCTCCAGTGCAAGCTGATGAATAATATCGCTCATGTCTATGACATTCTGCAACATGATACAGTTATTAATCAGATCAGTATATTTGACTGCCTTTTCCATTTCTATGTCATCGTTGCTG
This sequence comes from Gammaproteobacteria bacterium, assembly GCA_027356065.1. Lineage (GTDB taxonomy): Bacteria > Pseudomonadota > Gammaproteobacteria > DSM-16500 > DSM-16500 > Aquicella. The sequence continues at coordinate 3,749 of DAIEGU010000107.1, read as the reverse complement.
GCAACTAATTCAGTTGATCCAAACGATGTCCAGTCACACAGCTGGTTATACTGTTCCACCTTGTTGGTTGTTGCAGTAATCGTCTGCCTTAATTCCATATTGGAAATATATTCCAGCAAATACTGTGTTCTGATCACATGGCCGAGAGCCTGAAATGCACGGAATAAACGGTTTTTTCTGCTATAGGTGCCAAGCTTGCGTAACAACGTTGATGAACTCAGTTTACCTGCTCGTATCGAGAGCGCAACCTGCATCAGGTCAGTCCAGTGTGTTTCAATTAAATTCCAGTCTGCAACATCATCAAACAGACTGCCAATATTCCGATATTTTTTACCTTTCTCTGGCCTGAAAAATTTCAGGTCCTGCCAGTTGCGTATGCGTGGCATCAGTTTGATGCCAAACAGATAGGCCAGGGCGAATACCACAGCAGATTGTCCCTGTGTGTCGGCATGGATAGTATCTGGCTTGTTTTCAGACTGGTTTTTCAGCAGAGCTTCAATAATCTCGACTGCTTCCCACACACCACAAGGAATGAATGTTGAAAACAGCGCGATATATTGGTCTGACACATGATGATAGGCAATGCCGCCACGATGGCCATAACGCAAATGAAATTCTGCAATCAAATTTTCTTCACGAATGTAACAGATAGTCCCATCAGCAGCACAGGATTTTCCATTGCCCCACGCCCTGGCAATTTCAAAGGTACCATAGTAATTAATGAGTTTTGCCATCGCGATATCAAGCAGCACGGGCGTGACATGACGACGGTTGACCCATGAAAGCATGTGCGCTGTAACATCTTCATTTTTTATATGTCGCGCCGCTTCCGTTGGCCCCATACGTGTGCCATATGCAAAATTCGTCAAGATGTAACGATCGGAAGGGTTGCTGATTTTTGCATCATAGCCTGAGATTGGACCAAATTGATGCGCCCATTCTGTATAATGATGTGCATTGCATATGATATCCAGAAGCCGCCTCTCTGGCATCCGCGTTTCAATTTCATTGGCAAGCCATATTGCTTGTGGACTGCGTTTTTTAGCCACATATTTTTTGAGGGTCGGCTTGCCTTTTTCATCAATAACAAACGATGACTGGCTTGGGTATCCAGCATCGACAGCACATGCTTTATTTCTTAGGTTCTCGCGCAGCTGTTTTACAAATCCTTTTGCATGATTTGGCAAACCGACTTCGCTACAGTAGTCAACCAGCAATGGTTGGCACACATCCCATGACAACAGTTCACTGCGATAATCAGCATAGTCTTCCGCGCCAGGGATAAAAATATCGCCTGATTTCAGTTCATCTGCAAGAGAGGAAAAGACTGCCATCTCAAAATAACGCCTGGAAAAGCTGGTTTTTCTACTGTCTGCATAAATCAGGTTTTTCCATTTTTCGGACATAAAAGATGTATCGAGTTCATTATTTACAAATGACTCCTGATGGATGTTTGCATTAGAAAGAACAATACCAAGCGCATCGATAAGCGCATGATCATTTGATGCAGTCTGAATCTTAAGTATTCGAATCAGCTTCATGAGTGTATTGCGTTTTGGTGCAAAATATTCCCACAGTAAAGGCAAGTAGCTGTTACTGTTAAGTGCCATCATTTTGATACAGTCAGCGTGTAGTGAATCAGCACCACCATGACTTTCAACTGCGGTTGTGACACTTCTGCCAATATCCTCATAAGCAGTATGTTGCCTGCATACGGCGAGTACATCATTGAATGCACCGAGTAGATGTTGCGTTGTCTCTTCGCGATCATCTTTCATTTCCTGGAATTTATCCGCTGCCTTATGGTGCATTTTTGAAATCGTCCTGCCATACATGATTGCCAGCGAATCCTTTGATCGCCGTTGTGCGTGATGAATAAGGCAAATTATCAATGCCACACGCCGGCTACCATTCATGTTTTTATAATCACTGGCATCAAGTGATCTGGCCTCAGCTGAAAACTGTTGTAACTTTATTTTTGCAATATCAGAGAGATATTGACCGGTATCGCCAAATGATAATAACCAATCATAATGAGCAAGCAGTTCTTTAAAATGTGAAATGGTCGGGCTCTTTGGCAATCGTTTCAGCGCATGATAACCGGTACGTGTAAACCCGGGCTTGATGACAAACAGTTCATCCAGTTTTTTCAGGAGCTCCTTATCAATTTGATCGTGTATTTGCCTGAATATTTTTCTATTGACCGAAGCACGTGCGTGTCTGGCAATGCGGTCAAGCACACCAAATGATGGTAATTCGTAACAGTGATGCACCAGCTCCTCGATAATAACGTTGATAATGTCCGGTGGATTATTCATGGTCTGCGCTGCATTCCATGCAACACTCACAGCCACCTTTCTGGCAGGATGCACTGATTCACCCGGTTTTCTGTTACTCACTTTGCCCCAACGCTTTATTTTCAGAAAATGGCAGATGCTGTCCTGATGGCGATATCTCGTCCTGTTGTGTTCGTAATGCGGTGCTAGTGTTGGGTCAATTAAAGAGAGGCACTTTTTGAGATGATCAATGATGGCTGATGGGATATTTGAAAGCGAAGGGAAATGTCCCAGCCTCTGAAATGCCTTCAGCTGCACTGCAAAATTGAGCCGCATCACGTCGCCGCGTATATTCTGTTCAAGATAACGCTGCTCATCAGGCGTGAGGGAATAAAACTCATCAAGCTCACTCTGTTTCAATGCACGAGTGGAGAGCCGAGGATAGGCTGTGCGTTCAATTGATGACATTAAAATCTCTCCTCATTATTTTTATAAAAAATGTGCTTATTTTGTCCGTCTAACAAACCTCCGTTTTCTTATCAGTAACGACAGTTGCATGGGAGGCGCATTATATGTCTAGTTTCATGCAAAACAAAGCGTCCAACTTTCAATGATAAGCATCTTTATTTGATTAACGAGTTCCTATACAATCTGCCCGCAAAAATAGCCAGGAGGAGCCATGAAAATCGGATACGCGCGTGTTTCTACCGCCGATCAGCACCTAAGAATGCAAGAAGACGCATTGAAAAACGCTGGGTGTGAAGAAATCTATTCTGATGTTATCAGCGGTGTTAAATCTCAACGACCAGGATTAGACAAGGCACTGAACTATGCTCGCGAAGGTGACACGATTGTCGTATGGAAGTTGGATAGGCTAGGCCGGTCGATACAGCATCTTATTCAAACCATCACATCATTAATAGAAAGGAAAATTGCCTTTAAAAGTTTACAAGAAAATATTGATACATCCACCAGTGGCGGGAAACTTATTTTCCATATTTTCAGTGCCTTGGCTGAATTTGAGCGTGATCTTATACAGGAAAGAACTCAAGCCGGATTAAAAGCTGCAAGAGCACGCGGCAAAATGGGTGGTAGACCCCCATTGCTTGATACCAGACAGATAAATCGAATGATAGAAATGTATGATGAGCAGAAAAATACGGTGGCTGAAATTTGTAAAATCTATAACATAAGCCGGCCATCATTTTACAATTATCTAAACAACAGAAGGCGTGAATTGGCTAAAAGCAACGCCGGTTAAACTACGAATTTGAAAAAAATGCTTGATATTTTTCTTATGTCCTATTGGAGCAGCCTTCTCGGCATGGGGTGTATATCCAATTTAGCACTGCCACCGTAATAATAACCCCTTATATCAGTATCAATGAAATAGGGCATAAGCCCTTCAATACCGATACCAGGTTGCCAATAAGGAGTGACCGCTGGACGGTAAAAGTAATTGGCACCAGCTTT
>DAIEGU010000102.1 GCA_027356065.1 Gammaproteobacteria bacterium | reverse complement strand
CCACCTGCCATATCTTTTTTCATCAGTAGCATGTGGGAAGAACCTTTGATATCTAAACCCCCAGTATCAAAACAAACACCCTTACCTACTAATGTTATTTTTGGATGCGATGCATCGCCCCAACGTAAATCAAGCAAACGTGGCGCATCATCGCTGGCACGACCTACTGTATAAATGCATGCATAATTTTGTTTAAGTAAATCATCGTCAATAATTTGTAAAAAACTAGCGCCATACGCTTGTGCCAATTCATTCGCAGCATTCGCAAGTTGTGTTGGGCCCATATCATCCGTTGGTGTGTTAACAAGATCACGCACTAAATAAATCGATTCCACTACATTTTCGATTGCAGGTAATAATTTTTTAGGAATATAAAGCTCAGCAGCTTTTCTGATTGGTTTTTTATATCGCGTGAATTGATAAGCACCTAATCCCCAAGAAATAGCTAATGAAGAATAGTCGGTTTCATCAACTTCAAATTCATACAAACCTTCAGGCAACGTTAATGGTAAATTACCCACACTCCAAAAATCATTTGCATGAAGAATACAGCAAACTATCTTGGCTATTTTTCCATTTGTACCTGGCAATAAACGCACAGCACCCGCTTCTGGCTTAAACTGTGTTGCGAGCAGCCAATCCTTAACTTCATTCGCTTGTTTGGTCAACCACGCTTGATAATTTGCAGGTGTGACAAGTGCAATCGGCAGTGTTGGTGATTTTTTTTCCGTAATAAAACAGATTGGCATATTAACTCCATTGATTAACGTCGGTATTGTATACGAAAAAACCGTCGCAGCGCGACCCCGCCCTTGTTGAATAATTTGTTATTACGCTCTTGTCACCCTCATCCCTTGCGAGGGCGTTGGTGCATAATTCAAATGTGTCATCCTGAACAGGCGTTTTTTGCCTATGAAGGACCTGAGGCTAATGAAAAAGATCCTTCACAGGCAAAAAACGCCTGTTCAGGATGACACATTTGAATTTCGTGATAGCCATTGCTTATCCACAAAGATATTTATTCAACGACACCTTTGCGGGGGAGCGACGCTCTTTTTACATAATCATTTGTGTCGCTGGCACATAGGATTGATTCACTGCTTCGGCAACCGCTTGGTAAGTGATTTGTCCACCACTAATATTCAATCCATTTAACAAATGCAGATCACGGCGCATTGCTTCTTTATAACCTAAATTCGCTAATGCCAATGCAAATGGTAACGTTGCATTGTTTAATGCAAAAGTAGAAGTTCGCGGCACACCACCAGGCATATTGGTCACACAATAATGCACCACACCATCTACTATATAAGTAGGATGATCATGTGTAGTTGGTTTGCTCGTTTCAAAACATCCACCTTGATCAATGGACACATCAACAATGACTGAACCTGGACGCATTTGACTTAACATTTTTCTGGTCACTAATTTAGGTGCAGATGCGCCAGGAATTAAAACCGCGCCTACTACTAAATCTGCTTCCATTACATGTTTTTCAATGGCATCCGTCGTTGAGAAAATCGTATTAATCTTAGAACCGAATTGCAAATCGAGATGATATAAACGCTCAAGTGCTTTATCAATTACAACAACATGCGCACCCATACCCATTGCCATGCGTACTGAATTGGTACCCACTACTCCACCACCAATAACAACCACTTTGGCAGGCGCAACACCAGGCACACCACCCAACAACATACCACTGCCGCCATTTTTTATTTCAAGACTGGTAGCACCCGCTTGAATAGCCATACGACCTGCAACTTCACTCATGGGCGCAAGCAATGGCAAACCGCCATTTTTGTCAGTAACGGTTTCATAAGCAATCGCAATACAGCCTGATTCTTGTAATAACTTTGTTTGCTCAGGATCAGGAGCAAGATGCAGATAAGCAAATAAAATTTGACCTGGGCGTAGCATGCGGCATTCGCTTGCTTGCGGTTCTTTAACTTTAATTACCATCTCTGCTTCACCATAAACTTGCTCAGCAGTCTCAGCAATGATAGCGCCTGCTTGTTGATAAGCATTATCATCAAAACCGATTTTTTCTCCTGCACCTTTTTGCACAAGCACACGATGGCCATGTGCAATTAATTCTCTGACGCTGCCAGGAACTAATCCAACTCTATATTCAAAATTTTTAATTTCTTTTGGAACGCCGATTAACATAAATTCTCCGGTGCATCATATTATGTTTGGTTAGCAAACATTTCTATCCATAACTTATTAACACGTTGCACGAAAGAAGCTGGATCTGGCAATGGACTGCCTTCAGCAAGCAATGCTTCTTCGTACAGAATGTGGGTCCATTCATTTAATCGCTCATCATCGATCAACGCGTGAAGCTTGCGCACAATTGTATGCTGAGGATTAAGTTCTAGTATAGGCTTGACTTCTGTTACTTGTTGTCCGACTGCTTTTAACAATCGTTCCATTTGCGGGCCTATTGCATTTTGATCACGCACAAGACACGCTGGTGAAGATGTTAAACGATTCGATAAACGCACATCTTTGATGTCACCGCCTAAAATGGATTTGATTTTCTGAATTAAATTATCAAATTCGTGCTGTTGTTCTTGTTGTTTCTTTTCTTCTTCCTGTTTTTGTTGTGGATCTTCTGCGACAAGTTCATCAAGCGCCAAATCACCTTTAGCAACAGATTGTAATGATTTACCATCAAACTCAGCGAGATGATTAATCATCCATTCATCGATACGATCAGAAAGTAATAACACTTCAATATTATTTTTTCTGAATATTTCCAAATGCGGACTCGATTTTGCTGAATTAAAATTATCCGCTGAAATATAGTAAATTTTCTTTTGATTTGGCTTCATGCGCTTCACATAATCAGCAAGCGCAACAATTTGCTCTTCTGAATCTTGATCGGTACTTGCAAAGCGTAATAAGTTAGCAATACGCGCACGATTTGCAAAATCTTCTGCCGGCCCTTCTTTTAACACAGCACCAAACTCACTCCAGAACGCTGCATATTTTTTCGTATCGTCATGCGCTAAACGCTCTAATAAATCGAGCACGTGACGCACTAACGCGGAGCGTAATTTAGGAATAGAGGGATGATCTTGCAAAATTTCACGTGAAATATTAAGCGGCAATGCAGTCGTATCAAGTACACCACGCACAAAACGCAAATAATGCGGCATGAATTGTTCTACTTGATCCATAATAAATACACGTTGTACGTACAGCTTCAAACCATGATGGGTATCACGCTGCCATAAATCAAGCGGAGCTCGCGCTGGCAAATACAACAAAGAAATATAATCAATATTTCCACCTTCAATTTTATTATGTGTCCATGCAAGCGGATCTTCAAAATCGTGCGCTACATGTTTATAAAATTCTTTGTACTGTTCATCGGTAATAGAGGTTTTTGCTAATGTCCACAGTGCTGTTGCACGATTGACTGTTTCCCATTCGCCTGTCAGCTTTTCATCTTCTGTCAGTTTTGGCATCAAGATGGGAATATTCATATGATCAGAATATTTGGTAATCACGCTGCGTAAACGCCAACTATTTAAAAATTCTTCTTCATCTGTTTTCAAATGCAAGATGACATCGGTACCGCGAGAAGTTTTTTCAACATTAGCCACCGTATATTCACCATTGCCGGTGGATTCCCAAGAAACACCATGCTCTTTACCTAAACCAGCACGTCTTGAAATAACAGTCACTTTATCTGCAACAATGAAAGAAGAATAAAAACCCACACCAAATTGGCCTATCATTTGCGAATCTTTTTTCTGGTCACCACTAAGACGAGAGAGAAATTCACGCGTACCTGATTTTGCAATCGTGCCAAGATTAGCAACTATTTCATCACGACTCATACCAATACCATTATCACTAATGGTGATGGTCTTCGCGTCTTTGTCATAGCTAATGTGTATCGCTAAATTGGAATCTGATTCATAAAGCGCGGGATCAGATAACGATTCAAACCTCAGTTTGTCAATGGCATCTGATGAATTAGAAATAAGTTCGCGTAAAAAAATTTCCTTATTGCTATAAAGAGAGTGGACAACTATATCCAGTAATTGTTTAACTTCCGCTTGAAAATTCAGTTTTTCTTGATGAGCATCTATTGTCATATGTATTCTCCACGATGAATGTGGATACTATGGGGGCGGAAAAACAATATTCAAGTGAGCTTAGGGTCTGCTGACCATTACAATTGTCAACAGACCTAAGCTGCAGCTTCTTCAGATAAAAGAATTTTTAAACCTTTTTCTTCAATAAGATTAAGTAATCTTAAAGAAGTACCTCGTGGATGTTTTTCACCCTGTTCCCATTGTCTTACCGTAGAGAGAGTTATATTTAAGAATTTTGCGAACACAGGCTGGCTTACTTTTTCACGCAAACGAATATTTTTTATCTGTCTTGGCGATAACTCCTTAATTTTCGGCAAACACAATTCATCAAATTCTCTCATAGTAGTAGCATTAATGATGTTAGCATCGTACAAACCTTTTGCCGTTTCATGGACAGTTTCTAATATGCCAGGATGTTTATCTTTTTTTGTGTTACTCATGATGTCACCTCATATAAGTCGCCGTTAGCAATCATGTCAGTTAATTTACTTTCAGATGCTTCTAATAAATTTTGAGCTAATTTTTTTAATGATTTTTCTTCTTGTTCATTTATGTTGGCGCGTTGATTTTTTAGAAATCCATATATAAAAATAGTCCTATGTTCTTCACGAAAAACCACTATAGTCCTGAATCCACCACTTCTTCCGCTGCCTTTTCGAGCTATACGCTTTTTAATGAGGCTGCCTCCTAAATTGGCATCGATTAGTCCATTTGCTATTTCTTCAACGGCTTTTTTGAGTATGAGATCTGTTAAACCTTCAGATTTTGCCCATTTAAAGAACATTTTATTTTTAAAAATGCGCATCACTATTCCTTTAATAGTATATCACTTAGTGTTGTATTTTCAATATTTCAAATTAAAGATGAATTACTTGGTACTGCAGATGGGAATTGGGGATTGATAGCGGATATTGCGAAAATGATTTTTATCGTCCTTGTATAAGGATGATAAATTCGAGTTTTGCGACAGCAACCTGATATCCAGATTTCTCAACGCTTAATCAAATGCTTCGCTAAAAACAAGCCAAATAAAGCGAATACAAAGATAGGCAAAAACGCAGCAAGCATAGCGGGTAATTGATAGACGATGCACAATTGTCCAAACAAAGAATTAAATATAAAGAATGCAAAACCAGCGAGAATCCCCATCACAATTCGCCAACCAAGGGTTGCTGAACTTAATCCACCTAGTACAAACAATATCGATAAAAAGATCATAACCAGTGATGCTAAGGGTTGAAAAATTCGCTGCCAATATTGATATTGATATTCACTTGCTTGCAAACCATTTTGTTCAAGGAAACGAGTAAACTTTGCAAGCTTAGGTAAAGACATTTCGCTAGGATCGACCAAACCTACATTTAATAAGTTCGAATTAAACTTCAAATTCCACGCAGCTTTTGGAAACGATTCACTTTTTGTACGATCAGGATAAAAAGTTGTTTTAACCACATCGGTCATTTGCCATTGATTATTTTCCAACGATAATTTTTTCGCATAATAAGCAGCTTGCAAATGACGATTATCATCAAATTGATAACGTGTAACACCTTCTAACAATTCTCTGCCTACAACATGTTGCACATGAATAAAATCATTGCCCACATGAAACCAAACACCCGCCGCCGTAACAACAGCCTGCCCCGCATTTTGTGCGTTTTCTTTGCGTACTTCTGCTTTATAACTTAAGTTGGGCGCAAACCATTCGCCAATTACACTCACCATAATAATCACAATGACAGCTGCATTTAATACACTATAAATAATCTTGCGTGCTGAAAACCCAGAGGTCCGCATAACAGCAATTTCTTTATGCGATGTTAATGCGCTTAAGCCAACAATACTTCCTAACAATATCAGCATAGGAGAAAATTGATAAATTTGATTTGGCAATCGCAACAACACATAAAATAAAGCTTGCACGATGGTGTAATCACCCTCACCAATACTTTTAAATTCACCCAACATAGTCATGATGAATAAAATACCGGTAATAATCAGCGCAACTAAACCGGTTGCACCGATCGTTGTTTTAGCAATATAGCGTGGAAGAATTTTTATCATACTACTTTGTACCTGCCCATTGCTTTGCACCCAATAACATGACTATCGTGATAAAAATAATCATAAGACCATGTGTCCACCACATTCCAATGGAAATAGGAACCAGTCCTTGCTCTACCCAATGCCGCGCAATAAAAAGCACATTAATATAAATGATATAAATGAGTACGGCAGGCACCATCATCAAATATCGACCTTGTCGCGGACGTACTTTGCTTAATGGTACGGCGAGCAACGCCAATAAGAATGCAGAAATAGTGACAGAAAAACGCCATTGCAATTCAGCAGCGCGTTTAGGATTAGAATAATCTTGCAACAATTGCGCTGTTGATAATGTTTCTACTTCTAGATGGGTGGGTCGTGAATCAGTTTGATTAATACGCACCGCGTATTTTTTATATTGAATAATTTTATAATCGTTTACGCCAGGCGTTCCTTCATAACGATAGCCGTCTGCCGTTACAAAAAACTGATCTTTTGTTTTTGGATCTTGCGTTTGATAACCTTGGTTCGCAAGCACTAACATCCAAGCATTACCAGAATCATCTTGCGTTTTTTTCTCTTGCGCGAGGAAAACATTTTCTGCACGCTGATGATCACGCGAAAGTTTTTCTACATACATAACGTGCTTACCATCAGGGCTTGCCTGGAACCGTCCAGGAATCAACGTCTCAATCATATGCAAAGTTGCTTCATCACTTTGCATCACTTGCTGACGCTTTGCAGATATCATTGGGTTAATCCACATCATTAATAGGAAAACGATGAGGGTAGTAATGAGAGCAATACCAATACTTACTCGCATTAAACGTCGATTACCAAACCCAGACATTTGCAATATAGCCATTTCATTGTCTACATACATACGCCCGTATGCGAGGATAATACCGAGATAAAGCCCTAGTGGTAACAGAAAAGCTAATAAATACGGTACTTCATAGCTAACTAATTGCAGTAATACATTAGTTGGAATTTTACCAATTGCTACATAATTCAAATAACGAACGACTTGCTGGCTTAAAAAAGCCAACAATAATACCAGCGTGATAGCCAGCAATGTTTGGGTCACTTCACGAGTTAAATACCGAGAAATAATCACAACCGCTAAACCTTTCTATTTGATATCTTTTATGGCCGCAAATTATACCCCAATATTACAGTGACAAATCATTTTTTTTGAATAAACTTGAGCTTTTAACCAAAAATCCGAGTGGAGTGATCATGAAGTTCAGCGTTAAGGCAATCCAACAACCCAAACAGCAAAAAAGCTGTCTTATATTAGGTATTTACGAAAATGGCGAATTGACTCAAACAGCCAAGGAAATCGATAAAATCAGCCATACCTATATTACTAAATTGATTAAACAGGGTGCATTTGATGGGAAATTAGGGTCTTCACTTCCTCTTTATCATCTTGCTCATACACCTTTTGAAGTCATTTTATTGGTGGGATTGGGTAAAGCCGATAAACTTACTGCTGCAAATTTCAGAAAAGCCGTGATTGCTTCGGTAAAAGCAGCAAATGCAGCAAAACACCCATCTGCCATTTGTTACTTAACTGAAGCGAATGTCAAAGACCAATCGCTGTCATGGAAAGTGAAACAAATAGTTGAAGCCAGCTCCGATGCACTCTATCGTTTTGACTTATTCAAAAGCCAGAAAGAACCAGTTATCAAATTGAATGAGTTAATCATTCATAATCCTGATCCAAAACAACAAAAAGCGTGTGAGCTCGCATTAAAACAAGGCGAAGCAATTAGTGATGGTGTTGTGTTAACTAAGAACCTTGCGAATCTTCCTAGTAATGTTTGCACGCCTACTTTTATCGCTGAGCAAGCCAAAGATTTGGCTAAATCTCACTCCAGTCTTTCGATAAAAGTGCTGGAAGAAAAAGACATGCAGAAATTAGGGATGGGCGCATTGTTAGGTGTGTCACAAGGCAGTGCGGAAGATGCGAAACTTATTGCTCTTGAATATAAAGGCGCTGCAAAAAACCAAGCACCTGTTGCGTTTATCGGTAAAGGCGTGACCTTTGATACCGGTGGTAATTCTTTAAAACCCGCTGATAGCATGGTCGGCATGAAATACGATATGTGTGGTGCGGCAACGGTGTTGGGTGTCATGAAAGCTGCAGCTGAATTGAAATTACCTATTAATATTGTCGGTATCATTCCAGCCGTAGAAAACATGCCTGGCGGTACAGCATATAAACCTGAAGATATTTTAACGAGTATGTCTGGCCAAACGATTGAAGTGATTAGCACCGATGCAGAAGGCCGACTCATTCTTGCTGATGCACTCACTTATTGCGAACGCTATAAACCCGATGTGGTGATTGATATTGCAACATTAACTGGCGCTGTTGTCATTGCACTAGGTTTTTATGCAACAGGTTTATTATCCAACGACGATGGACTTGCAAATGATTTATTGCAAGCAGGACAAAAAAGTTTTGATCGTGCTTGGCAGTTGCCTTTGTGGGATGAGTATCAAGAACAAATTAAAAGCCCTTTCGCTGATATGGCAAATACAGGCGGGCGTTCTGCAGGTACTATTACTGCTGCGTGTTTCTTGTCTAGATTTGCTAAAAAATTTCGTTGGGCACATCTTGATGTTGCGGGTACGGCAGCCATGATGATGGGGACACAAGATCGTATGGCAACAGGTCGTCCTGTTCCTATGTTGATGCAGTATTTGATTGATAGGTGTTTGTAGTACAGCTAGCACCCAGAAATGGTTAAGAAAACACTGTTGTCATCCTGGTAAACAGATGTGTCATCCTGAACAGGCGTTTTTTGCCTGTGAAGGA
>DAIEGU010000064.1 GCA_027356065.1 Gammaproteobacteria bacterium | reverse complement strand
AGCATGCTCCCGTTTAAAAACTTAACCGGACAAGTTTTAGCTGACATCCAGGAAATAGGAAATATTCTGGATGCCACCTCGCACAAAAAACGTGCGGCTGGCATGACAAACTAAAAACAATTTCGTGGGGATACGTCAGCTCCCAGACGTGTAAGGATTATGTTCTAATAATAAGGTGTTGGGTCAGGAATGTTGGCCTCTATAAATCCTTTCTTACGATAAGTGCAACTGTCACATTTACCACATGCTTTTCCAGTTGTATCTGCACGATAACAAGAAATGGTTTCACTATAATCGATACCTAATCGTATACCTTCTCGTATAATCTCAGCCTTGTGCATATATAAAAGTGGTGCGTGTATTTTGAAACTCTGGCCTTCAACGCCTGCTTTTGTCGCCAATTTTGCTAAATGCTCAAATGCTCTAAGATAATCAGGTCTACAATCAGGATAACCAGAATAATCTAAATGATTTGCTCCAAAGAAAATATCATAGGCGCCTATGACTTCTGCCCATGCCAAAGCAAATGAAATAAAAATTGTGTTCCGTGCTGGTACATACGTACTAGGAATTTCATCATCGCCAATAAAATCAGGAACATTCCACGCAGAATCAGTCAGTGATGAACCGCGTATTTCATCCAAAGGTAAATGAAAAACTTTATGTTCGATAACACCTGCTATTTCAGCAATTTTTTTGGAGCGCTCAACTTCAACGGAATGTTTTTGACCATAAGCAAAACCAAGTGCATAGCAGGAAAATCCTTGGGATTTTGCAATAGCGAGACAAGTAGTCGAATCTAAGCCGCCGGAAAATAAAATAATTGCTTTTTTATTCATAATAACACTCCCGTTTTAAGTGGCCGTAGTATAGCATTTATACAAATTTAAGACAGTCTATAAGGATATTTATGGATACGCCCGCTTGGCTGCCCTCAGCCGAAATCATAGAAAACGCCAATATCACCCAGTTTATGAATAAGCATAAATTTACCCAGATAAAAGAATTGCACCAATTCAGCGTCCAGCACTACGAAAAATTTTGGCAACTCATGCTAACTCAACTCAATATTCAATTTAAAAAAGCAGCAGAAAAAATTTGTGACTTAAGTGCAGGTATAGAATCACCTAAATGGCTTCCACAAGCGACAATGAATATTATTGATAGTTGTTTTATCCACGAAGAAAATGCAGCAGCTATACTTTATCTCGATAAACAAAAGCACATTACTAAATTCACCTTTGGTGAATTAGATAAATTATCAAATCGTATTGCAAATAGTTTAATCGCACAGGGCTTTACTGCACGTGATCCCATTGCAATTGCCATGCCAATTACTTTTCTTGCCATAGCAATTTATCTCGGTATTATCAAAATGGGCGGCGTGGTTGTCTCTATTGCGGATAGTTTTTCAAGCGATGAAATGACTGTGCGATTAAAGATCGCAAAAGCAAAAGCTATTTTTACTCAAGACGTCATTGATTGGGGTGGAAAAAAACTTCCCTTGTTTGAAAAAATAAAAAATGTTGGTGATATGCTACCTGCTGTTGTTTTACCTTGCGATGATGTTATCTCAGTCGAATTACGTGCAAATGATAAAAACTGGAATGATTTTCTTTCTACAAATGACAAATTTGTATCGATAGCTTGCGATCCAATGTCAGCTTGTAACATTTTATTTTCATCAGGAACCACAGGAGATCCTAAAGCAATTCCTTGGAACCATACGACACCGATTAAAGTCGCAAGTGATGCTTTCTTTCATCAAAATATTCAGCCAGGAGATGTTTTGGCTTGGCCAACTAATCTTGGTTGGATGATGGGCCCTTGGCTTATTTTTGCAGCACTCATTAACGGTGCAACGATTGCACTTTATGCTGATGCCCCTAAAGATCGTAGATTCGGTGAATTTATACAAAACGCAAAAGTAACTATGCTAGGTGTTGTTCCTACTCTAGTTGCAAGTTGGCGAGAAAGTCGTTGCATGGAAAAATTAGATTGGAGTGCAATTAAAGTATTTAGTTCAACAGGCGAATGTTCCAATTCAGAAGATATGTTTTATCTCATGTCACTCGCAAATCATAAACCTGTTATTGAATATTGCGGCGGTACAGAAATTGGTGGCGCGTATGTTTCAAGCACCGTGATTGAAAAAAACTATCCTTCACTTTTTTCAACTAAAGTAATGGGAATTGATTTTGCTATTATTGATGAAGAAGGAAAATTAGCAAACACCGGTGAAGTCGCTATTATTCCGCCTTCGATTGGTCTATCAACTGAATTATTAAATGCAGATCAACATAAAGTATATTATGCCGACATGCCAATGGTTGATGGCAAACTATTACGTCGTCATGGTGACCAAATTACGCTATTACCGAATGGTTATTATGCTATTTTAGGTCGTGTTGATGACACTATGAATTTAGGCGGCATAAAAATAAGTGCTGCAGAAATTGAACGTGCTATCGCAGGTATCATTGATATAACAGAAACAGCAGCTATTGCAATTGCACCACCTGGTAATGGGCCTAGCCAATTAATTATTTATGCTTGTACTCAAAAACAATTAGATAAACAGATTATTATGCTTGAAATGCAACAAAGGATTAATCAACATCTCAATCCTTTATTTAAAATTCATGACATCATATTCACTAATGATTTGCCGAAAACTGCATCAAATAAAATTATGCGGCGAATGCTACGAAAAAAATATATGGAAAAGAATACTAGTTTTTCTTAACTCACGATTTCGTTCTTTGAAATGGCTTCAGCATCCGGAACTGGATGTTGCAAGAATGTTGTCATCAATTCTTCAGCCAATGGTTGAGTAAGATAATATCCTTGTATTTCAGTGCAACCTTCGTTCGCCAGAAAATTAAATTGTTCCTGCGTTTCAACGCCTTCAGCAATTGATCGAATTCCCAATTTATTTACCATGGCAATCATTGCACGAACAATTGCTGCAGATGTTTCATCGGCTGTCACTTGATGAATAAATGTTTTATCTATTTTTATTTTATCTACTGATAATCTACGTAAGTTACTCAGCGACCAATAACCTGTACCAAAATCATCAATTGCAATTTGTACACCCAAATCTTTTAATTCATACAAAACACGTATCGTATTTTCTGGGTCTTGCATAATAGTACTTTCGGTAATTTCAATTTCTATGGAAGAAGATGAAATACCTGTTTCTGATAATACTTGTAAAATTTCATCAACAAATGAACCTTGCTTAAATTGTCTAGCAGAACAATTAATAGCAACTGTCAATGCACTAAAACCCATTTCATGCCATTTTTTTAATTGATGACATGCTGTTTTAAGCACCCATTTACTAACGGGGATAATAAGACCCGTTTCTTCGGCTAAATTAATAATTTCATCTGGCATAATTAAGCCATAATCTTTATTTTTCCAACGTAGCAATGCTTCAATACCCGTGATACGTCTCGTTGCTATTTCCATCTTTGGTTGATAATTCAATGTAAATTCATTCTTTACCAAAGCTTGTGCGAGTGTATTTTGTAATCCTAATTTTTCTTGCGCTTTGCTAGTCATTTCTACTGTATAAAATTGATAATTATTTCGGCCATGTTCTTTTGCACGATACAAGGCTAAATCTGCATTTTTCATTAGTGCTTGTATAGTTTGTCCATCATAAGGATATATGCTGATTCCTATGCTGGTAGTAATATAAAGTTCTTTTCCTTTAATCGTGATAACTTGCAAAACATTATCAAGAATTTTTTGTGCGATTTGCGCAACCGATTCTGTCTTTTTGACATCATTAATAAGCAATACAAATTCATCCCCCCCTAATCGCGCTACCATATCTGTAGTGCGCACGGTATTTCGCAATCGTTCAGCAATAATTTGTAATAATAAATCACCTGCATCATGACCAATGGTATCGTTTATATTTTTTAATCGATCAAGATCAAGAAACAGCAATGCAAATCCTTGCTGATGTCTACGTGCAGCTGCCACGATATGATTTAATGATTGCTCAAGTTTATTTCGATTAGCGAGTCCTGTTAGTGGATCATGATATGCCATATGACGTAAACGCTCTTCTGCTTGCTTTTGCGCAGTGATATTTTGCACCTGAACAATAAATTGTATGGGTAATTCTTCTGAATCATGGATTAGACAAATAGATGTCATAATCCAAATCGCATCACCATTTTTTCGAAAGCATTGTTGTTCCGATTGATATAGTTTAATTTTCTTATCAATTAAATCTTGAATATTAAGCTGCAAACTATTCTGATCATTCGGATGAATCAAATAATAAAAATTCATCGCTAACATATCTGTTTCTGTATAACCCAATAATTCACCCAGCGAATTATTGGCTCGAATGACTCGTCCACCTGGTTCTAGTAGCGCGATACCTATGTTCGTATGATGAAATATTGTTTCAAATAAAGTACGTTGTTCATGTAATTCAGTTGTAACATCAAAATGTTGAAGCTCCAGATTAGAAATTCTTTTTTGCTTTTTTTTGCTTTGCCGCCAGAAAATAAATGCAGTCACTGAAAAGACTAATGCAGCAAAAATAAGAATCGAAAAAATCCATGTCATTTTAATAACATCCTATGCTATGGGTTCTTCTATTATACCTTCATAAAGTTGCCTGGTTTCCTATCGCTATTACTAGCTTTCGCAGAAATTGTAAAAAATGAATATGTTAGATAAAAAAAATTTACCCTGTGTATCTATTTTGTTTTCATCAAAAGTTCAATGATTGGACTATACTTTAAAAGAGATTGAATTTTTTCACGCTTGGTCGTGGATCTTGCTATAAAAAGAGGAAGAAAAACGTATGAAATTAAATCGCGCATTATTAACAATTGCTGCATTAATCGGTGTTGCTTTTCAAACAAATGTTTTTGCAAAAGAAATCAATCTCTATGATCAACCTAAAGCAGATGCAAAAATAATTGGTACTATTGATTTAGCAAAAGGGATAGTCCCAATTTTTACACCTAAAGAAGGAGCATGGATAAAAGTAGGCGATCCAAATAATGGCAGCGTAGGCTGGGTAAAACAAAATGATCTTAGTGCAAATACAGGCTCAGTCAATATTAGTCAACAGTTTATTAGTACCGAACAAGGCCCAAAAACATATGTAATCAAATTAAGTCCGCCGGAAAATTTATCACCGGAACAATTAAAACAAATGCAACAACGCCAAGAAATTTTACAGCAATCACTTCGCAGTATGACAGAAAGTATTAATAGCTTGTTTCAGCAAAATCTAAAAGTACCGGTCCAGGTTCCTGTATTAATCCCCGTTATGGTACCTGCAACATCTACATCACCAGCTAAAACAAGTGTTGATACAAATCCTGTTCAGAAGTAGGATTTTAAGTTAACCTGTCACCGTCATTCTGCCTCTTATGAATGATAAAAAGTGTATGGAACATTGACGCGACAAAATATTCAATTCGCTTAGGATTATTTGTCAATGAAGGGATGCAAAAATCAACTTTATTTATTTATCTTACTACTGCTATTTCCATTTATTTCTTATGCCAGCATAAGACCTATTGTAACAGTGATGGGCGGCAGTGATAGCCCTCGCTTTCAAACAACACAAAATATCACGCTGATGGCTCCTTATCAGGACACATTTACTGGTTCAAACACAGACGCGACAGCAATTGGCGGTATTTTTCTTGGTGCAGAATCCACACTATATAGAAACTTTCTTTGGCAACTCGGCTTAAGTTATTACCAAACCAGTGCTTTCACAGCAAATGGAACGATTTGGCAATTTACCGATCCGAATTTTAATAATATCGGCTATAAAGAATCTATTAGAAGTAAGCGAGTTTTAATCGAAGGAAAAATATTATCAACGCTTAAAACATTTATTCATCCCTACGTTACTTTAGGTGCTGGTGAATCATTTAATACTGCTTATAGTTATTCAGAATCAGCATTACAACCTTATGCCGTGACACATCCTGAACCATTCGAAAATCACACTTCATTTAATTTTGCTTATATGGTTGGTATTGGTGTCGATTTAGATGTGAATGAACATATTCGCGTGGGCGCTACTTATCATTATGTTAGTTTAGGCGACGCAAAATTAGGTTTAATGCCTGATGAAGAAAGTGATGATAGGCTGACCTATTCTAATTTATCGGCGAATGAAGTTTTATTGAGTGTTAGCTTTCTTGGATAGAAAGGAGTGTCTGTGAAGCAATTTCTTTTTCGGATAATTTGCAGCGTAATCATTCTTATGAGCTGTGTAACAATGAGCATCGCTAAACAAATTCAACATCTTAAAATGGCTTCACCTCTTTTTGTGATGACCCCGCTTGTAAGCGCACCGAGTGTGGTCAGGCAAGGAACAACAGTGACTGCTATTTATCAAGTTATTAATAACACCAACACGAGTTTTCCTAAAATGGCTGTTGTGAATTTTCCAGCAAATGTGACTCAAGTAACTTCTGGAAATGTAACTTATTGTAATAGTAATCCGTTTACTCTTGCTCCTTCTGCTAGTTGTTTATTGAAAGTGCAAATTGCAACAAATAATTTAACGGGCTCTTTTCAATGGAACCCGCAAGTCTGTTCGGATAGCACTAAAAAATTTTACTGCGCTGAAGTATATCCTAGTGATCAAGTTGCCATGACCATATTGCCAGCGGTATCAGAAACTTGTTCGAATAATTATGCGGACATTAGCTATGAATTGTCGCAGCAATGGGACAGTAGTAATTTAACGCCAGGATGGGGTTACTCGCCAATTTCTATCGCACTTAATCCTAATTTTCTCACCTGCACGACTGGATCTGATGGAACAACCTGGCAACAAAAACGCGTATTAGCCGTTGCCGATTTTTGGGTAAAACAAAAAATTAATTATTGTCATCATTATTCTTCTGATTATTTGACGCCTCCCGCCCTACGTTGCGACTCTGCTTCAGATGGTGCCTCAGGCGCAAATGGCGGCTGCTGTTCTTTGCGACCCAACTTACAAACTAGCTCATCAACCTATGGACAAATTATCCGCTGGAATTATAACGGCCAAAATTCTCAAACAGCGACATATTGGCAGCAATTCACGCGCTTATGGTACGGCGTTGATTGCACTAACTTCACTCGTCTTGTTTATAACTTTGCAATTGGAATTTTGACTACCGGCAAAACATCAGCTCAAGCAGGACAAACTCCAAATGATCCGACGAATGCTATTTCTCCGAATCAGCAAACCACATTTAATCAATTAAATTATTCTTGTGCACCCGGCGCATTAGTATGTGGTGATGGCACAGTAGATCAAGGTGGTAATACATTTTGCGCAGGCCATGGCGGCGCATTTGCTACAAATGGTGTTGGAAATTATTTTTCTATGATCGATTCAAGCGGCAATAGTCAAAGTAGTAATCCAAGTATTGTTTCAATGGCAAAATCACAACTTGGTTTATTACAACCTGGCGATTTGATTTTTATTGCAGGAAGTTTGGATACCGGACAACCTAGCGACACCGTGACACATGCTGTGATTTGGACAGGACAAGCCGTCGGATATGGTCCCAATGATATCAATCCTAACCTCATCGCACCTGATGAACTTTGCACGCCAGCTACCCATTGTAATTGGCAAGGAAATGCAAATATAGGGCAACCGGTTATCATTGATAGTCATTATCAAGGCCCTGATTATCGTGTTTTCACCGATTATTTTTATCTTGAAGATGTTTGGGGTGTACGTAGAGTAATTGGATCATCAACATGGGTACCGGGGTATAGTTGTAATCCGCCGGATTAGTGTTCATGATTCAAAATTCGTCATTGCAAATTAGCACGTCATTGCGAGGAGCGTTTTCTGCGACGTGGCAATCCAGTTTTTTACAATAAAATATTAAAAACTGGATTGCCACGTCGCAGAAAACAGGGAGCTCGCAATAAGACAACTACATAGTTTGCAAAAACTGAATGACCGCTCCAAGAAAACGGGTGGCTTCACCACCAGTTACAGCTCGATGATCAAACGTTAATGATAAAGGCATAATGCGGCCTATGATAATTTTGCCATCACGCGGCATTGCAATATCTCTACTGCGTCCACAACCTAAAATAGCAACTGCTGGCGGTACAATGATAGGTGTTGCATAACGTCCCGTAATCGTTCCAAAGTTAGACAAACTAATGGTCGCACCTTGAAAATCAGTAGGTGGTAACGAGCGATCACGTACCGATTGTTTGTACTTATCAATTATATTACGCAATTCTTGTGCTGATTTTGTTTCCGCTTGTTTGATCACCGGAACAAATAAACCTTCTGTTGTATCAACAGCAAGTCCAATATTCACTTCACCAAATAATTTACGCTCTAATGATTTACCATCAAACCATGCATTAAGCGAAGGTTCTGCTTCGACTGCTTGTACCATTGCTTGCAATATTTTGACTGTTAAATCAGTATTAGTAGGCAAATTAGTAATATCTGCATCTTCTATGATAGTAACAGGCACCACTTCACGATGAGATTGCGTCATCGCTTGAGCCATTGAACGACGAACACCGTGCAATGTTTCCGTTTCACCTGGTAATGTTGTTGATGCTTGTGATGTAGATGTTGTTGAAGATTGCTGTTCTATAAATTTTTTTACATCTTGCGGTGTAATCAATCCCTGCGGGCCAGATGGTGTTACTAATCTTAAATCAACTTGCATTTGCTGAGCTAACACACGCGCAGCAGGCATTGCTTTGATAGATTGTGATATTGTTTTTGCTGCGCCAATGATAACATCGCTTTCATTCCATTTATTTTCGCTGGTTTCCAATTTTCCGACTACACTGCCTTTGTCTTTTGGTTCTTCTTTTTTACCGGTTTGCACACCTTCAATTTCAAATGTAATAAAAGGTGCACCGGTTTTAATAATGTCATTCACTTTTCCGTGCAATTCGGTAATTTTTCCCGCATAAGGTGATGGCACATCAACAACCGCTTTTGCTGTTTCCATTGATACTAATGGCTGATCGACTTTAACAACATCGCCTACTTTGACATACCATTCACGAATTTCAGCTTCTGCCAATCCTTCACCAAGATCAGGTAAATTAAAAATTTTCATGCGTACTCCATCACTCGCTTCACTGCTTCAAGAATTCGATTTTCATTTGGTAAATAATATTTTTCCATCTTTGCATAAGGCACGATGGTATCAAAACCTGCCACACGTTCAGGCGGTGCTTTTAGTGAAAACAAAGATTTTTCTGCTAACTGCGCAGCAATTTCTGCACCCACACCACCTGTTAATGCAGCTTCATGCACAATAACGCATCGTCCGGTTTTTTCCACCGATGACATAATAGTTTGCATATCAAGCGGTTTAATCGTTGCAACATCAATTACTTCTGCACTGATACCTTCATCATTTAATTTATCCGCAACAGTTAACGTTTCTTTCACCATTGCACCCCAAGTAACTAATGTCACATCATTACCAACGCGTAAAGTAAAACACACATCTAATGGTAATGCTTTACCATCATCTTGCACTTCTTGTTTTGCAAAACGATAAAGCCGAGAAGGTTCTAAAAAAATGACCGGGTCTGGATTACGAATAGAAGCTAACAGTAAACCATATGCACGCGCTGGTGATGAAGGAACCACCACACGCAAACCTGGAATATGCGCAAATAAAGCTTCGGTACTTTCCGAATGATGTTCAGGTGCATGTATACCCGCACCAAACGGTGTGCGAAACACCACCGGACACGTTAATCGTCCGCGTGTGCGATTACGAATTCGTGCAGCATGATTAATGATTTGATCAATCGCAGGATAAATAAATCCCATAAATTGAAATTCAGCAACAGGTTTTAAACCGAAAGCAGCCATACCCACTGCCAATCCACCAATCATCGATTCAGCAAGCGGTGTATCCAATACACGTTCTGGACCAAATTTATCTAACAACCCTAACGTTGCGCGGAACACACCACCATCTTTTGCTACATCTTCTCCCATGACGATGACATCTTTATCGTGTGTCATTTCATAGGCAAGTGCTTGGGTAATTGCTTCTACTAATGTTATTTCAGCCATGTATATTTTTCTCCGCATCCACTAACATATTGCGTTGTTCTTGATATATGTCAGGAAGTTTTTCATATAAATAATCAAACATAGCAGTAAGCGGTTGTGGTGGAGTATTCAAATATTCTTTCACGCTTTGATCAACTTCATTGGCACAAGCTGTTTGTAATTCTTCTTCTTTCGTTGCATTCCATACGCCCATTTTTTCCAAAAAATTTCGCAAGCGAATAATCGGCTCTTTTTTCCATTCTTGTCCGCGTAAATGTTTAGGTTCATAACGAGTTGCATCATCAGCAGTGGTGTGATCATGTTGTCGATAACAAATCATTTCCAATAAACGAGGCTCATGTTTATCACGCGCCTGTTTTAATGCTTCCACTGTACGATGCTGCACAGCAATAATGTCGTTACCATCAACTTGCTCGCCAACAAAACCTGCTGCAATTGCTTTTTGTGCAAGCGTCGATGCTGCAGTTTGCGCTTCACGCGAAACTGAAATGGCCCATTGATTATTGCAAACAACAAAAACGACTGGCAATTTCCACACACCTGCCACATTCATTGCTTCATAAAAATCACCTTGCGAAGTGGCACCATCACCGCAAACAGTTAACACAGCACGATGTTCTTTATGATATTTGACTGCATAAGCAGCACCTGATGCATGTAAAGGTTGACTGCCAACAGGTACACTAAATGGAAAATCTTTTGAGTCAGCAAAACAATTTCCGCGTTCATCACCTCCCCAATACTGTAAAATTTGGGAAAGTTTGACGCCGCGTTGTATCAGCGTACCCATATCACGGTAATAAGGAATAAAAATGTCATCTTTTGCCATCGCATTTCCTATGCCTACAAACACGGCTTCTTGACCACGTGTTGAAGGGTAAGTCCCTAATTTTCCCGTACGCTGCAAAGCAATGGCTTTAGCATCCATTGTTCGAACTAATATCATTAGGCTATATAAGCGCAATAGTGCTTCAGTATCTTCAGCTATGGGAGGAATTTCGTCAGCAAGTTCACTATTTTCATTCAGGTATTGATAGTAGGGAACTTCAAATCGTTCAATAACTTTCACAAGAAGAACTCCATTTCGTTATAATATTTATATGTTTCAAATTTAATTTCGCTTGCCAAAGATTATCCATCAGGGAAATGAGAGTCAAGCCAGGAGAGCATATCATGACAAAAAAGATTGCTGTCGTAACAGGTGGAATGGGTGGTATTGGTCATGCCATTTGTAAAAAACTTTTTGATGCTGATATTTGTGTTGTTGCAACTTATAGTCGTGAACACGAAAAAGCTCTCGCATGGCAAACCAAACAACTGCAAGCAGGATATAAATTTGACATTGCTTATGGTGATGTCAGTGACTTTCAATCATGTGAATCTATGATAAAAAAAATCGAACAAGAAGTAGGCCCTATTGATATTCTTATCAATAATGCAGGCATTACACGAGATGCTTCTTGTTGCAAAATGAATAAACAGGATTGGGACATTGTGATTAATACAGATTTAAATAGTGTATTTTATGTTACGCATACCGTATTACGCGGTATGAAGGAACGAGGCTTTGGTCGCATTATTAATATTTCTTCTATCAATGGTCAAAAAGGCCAATTTGGCCAAGTAAATTATGCCGCAGCAAAAGCTGGTATGCATGGATTTACTAAAGCGCTTGCACTTGAAGTTGCAAATAAAGGAGTAACGGTTAACACTATTTCTCCGGGATATGTTGCAACAGACATGATACTTGCGATTCCTGAAAATGTTCGTAATCAAATTCTCGCTGGCATTCCCATTGGTCGTTTTGCGCGGCCTGATGAAGTCGCGCACGTTGTTGCTTTTTTAATTGATGAAAAAAGTAGTTATATTACTGGTGCAAATATTGCAATTAATGGCGGTCAATACATGGCTTAAGATAAAAATGCGCATTATAAAAAAATATCCAAATCGACGTTTATACGATACATCACTTGGTGAATACATTACGCTCGACGATGTTAAAGAACTTGTGTTCGCCCAAGAGAATTTTCAAGTGATAGATGCACGCAGTAAAAAAGATTTGACTCAACAAACGTTGCTGCAAATCATTCTCGAACAAGAAGCAACTAATACACCTACTTTTACCACCGCACTTTTACAAGATTTTATTCGTCTTTCAAATGAAAAATCACAAAGTTTGTTAACGCAATATCTAGAACATTCTATGAAAATTTTTAATGAACAGCGCACTATGTTTCAAAACCAAGTGGAAAATTATCAAAGATTATTATCAGATCCTACATTTATAAATCAAACAATGGAATTACAAATGAAATGGTGGAAAGATTGGTTGTCGAAATTTAGCGGGAAAAAATAAATTAGAATTTTAAAATAGATTGCGTATCAAGAACTTCAATTATTTTCTTACCATTCCAAATATATTTTAAGTGAGAAATTTGACTAGGAATAGAAATTGCTGGAGGTCTAAACGCTGCTATGCAATTACCCTCTTTATGTCTAACGCTCTTATAAACAAATCCCCATGAATTCATTGCTCTTAACTTTCCACCGAATTCTTGTGATTCAATATAATTCACAGGATTATGCAACAGATCAAATATTTCACTTCTAATATCATGGAATAGTTTAAGAATTTTGCCTTCATAAAGACGCATGGTCAATTCACATGGCTCCTCTGCAGTTGCTTGTAGAAAAATTTCTCGATGATAAACAGTTTCTCGTATCGCTGTTTCTCGCGATAAACCAGCATAATAAACCCCATAGCTACCATTGGAGAACCTGCTTGGTTTTGATAGATGGGTAAATGCTGCCATAACAACAGATGAACCTAAACCACTTATACGATCTTCTGTTTTCACTAAAAAAATATCTCCGGCTTCTTCTCGTAATCTTTCATTTGTTAAACTTTCTATTTCCCAAATTGTTTCCATATCAGAAGGATCGACTAGATCTTCAAAAAAATTAATGGGTGGATAAACAGAAGGTATAATTCTAAATTGACTTTGACCTTGTAAATCTACTAAATCGGGCAGCGATGACATTTTACCATCCACGCTCAGCATCTAAATATCGACGCACATCAGCTAGATCAATTACTCTTCCTACTAATAACTTATCGAGCGCACTTTTTCCTCCAAATAAAGGAGCATTGTTTGGTTTTTTAATCCATTTATTTGCAGCTTCTTCATTAGCCAGTAATATTCTGAGAGCTTTATAAATTCCTAAGATGTAAGAAATTCTTTCTAAGGTATCTTGAGTTAAAGAGCCATCACAATTTTTTTTCCACCGATAAAAAGTTGCATGAGTCGCTGCTAGCAATGTTCGTTCTTGTTCGGGAGTTAACTTCCACTTTCGGGTAATACTAAAAAACGCTTTCAAAGCTACAGCATTCCTATTTGTCTTGGAAGCTCCTACTGATTGTTTTGATAAAGTGCGCATAATAAACACCTTTTATGGATATTCTACTATTATATCAAATAATAAAATTATCACAATTAATACCAAATGATATAGAAACTATATATATATTTAAAAATCATATAATTATACAATAATTATTATTCAGTAAATTGACATTGTTTAAAAAACGGCCTAAATTAGAGATATAAATGTTGCACTGCAACAAATTCTTTTGCGACTAAAGTATCTGGAGGTGCTTATGTATATAGAAGGATTTGAGCAATGGTTTAAAGTAAATAAAAATGTTTCTGCTCCAATTAGTGAATGGAACCGGGCTGTAACAGAAATATCTAGCCGTGTTATGCGACAAAACATTGAACTCATGGGTGAAAACTTTTCCCGTTTATCTGATCAATTTAAACGTTTTAGCAGCGTACGACGCCCTGAAGAATTGATAGCGTTGCAAAAAGATTGTTTAAATGAAAACGTTTCTGCCTCTATTAATGGTTTACAAAAAATGGTGCAAACAACAATAGATAATCTAGAAGATTTTACTAGACTCTGCTCTGCTTGTGCTGAGCACCAAGTAACAACCATGAATAAAGTGGTTGATCGTGGAAAAGAACATTACGAAAAAGAGAAAGAAAAAGTAAAAGAAAAAGAACATGCACGATAACGCTGGGACTTCACAACCAAAATGATATTGATTGTGTGAGGCGCATATGACTGTGCAGCGGGACGTAAAAAAAAGCTATGGAGAAGCCTTTGATCTTTCATTGCAAATAGCTGTTGCAAAATGGACAAATGGTATTTCTCCCGCAGCAGTCATGCTTGCGATTTTTGATTGGTACATTCACTTGTCAATTCATCCCGCTAAAAATTTTGAATTACTCGACTTATATGAACAAAACATTACGCATTTGATACAGCATTATGATTGTAATTTAGCAAACGGTAGCTTCATCGAATATAAAGCATTGACCATACCGCAAGACAAACGTTTTATCGATAAAGCTTGGCAATTATTTCCTTATATTTTCATCTATCAATCATTTTTAATGATGCAGCATTGGTGGCATGTTGCTGCAAGAGATGTGCGCGGTGTTTCACATCATCATTCTGATGTTGTCGATTTTACGCTTAGACAAATTTTAGATATGCTCTCACCTTCCAATTCGCCTATTACTAATCCTGAAATTCAGCAAGCAGCCCTTGAACAAAATGGGGATAATTTCGTTCGCGGATTTGCAAACTACATGGAAGATTTAGGCCGCTATCAGCGTAATGAACCGCCTGTAGGTACTGAAGCATTTGTCATTGGTGAAAATATTGCAGTCACACCTGGAAAAGTTATTTTTCGCAATCGCTTGATTGAGCTTATTCAATATTCGCCGATGACTGAAACAGTTTATGCAGAACCTGTCTTAATCACACCAGCATGGATTATGAAATATTACATTCTTGATCTGGTACCCAAACATTCATTAGTGAAATATCTTGTAAAAAAAGGCCACACGGTTTTCATGATCTCATGGAAAAATCCAAAGAAAAAAGATCGTGACCTTGGCATGGAAGATTACCTCAACCTTGGCATTATGGCAGCGCTAGATGTTGTATCAGCAGTTGTGCCCCAACAAAAAATTCACTTAGCGGGTTATTGTCTTGGCGGCACACTGACTGCTATTGCTACTGCTACGATGGCACGTGATCTTGATGATAGATTAAAAACAATGACACTCTTTGCTGCACAAACTGATTTTTCTGAACCTGGTGAATTGGGATTATTTATTGATGAAAGTCAAATTACATTTCTAGAAAGTTTAATGCAGGAAAAAGGTTATCTTGATACACATCAAATGGCGGGCGCCTTTCAATTGTTACGTTCTAATGATTTAATTTGGTCTCGCGTCATACATGATTATTTATTAGGTAAACGTAAATCCATGACTGACTTAATGGCATGGAATGCTGATGCAACTCGTCTACCTTACAAAATGCATTCTGAATATTTGCGTAATTTATTTTTACACAATCAATTAGCAGAAGCTAAATATCAAGTTGATGAAAAACCCATTGCATTAGGGGATATTTCCATTCCCATCTTTGCGGTTGCAACTGAACGTGATCACGTTTCACCTTGGCATTCTGTTTTTAAAATTAATATGCAAACATCAAGCGATGTCACATTTGTTTTAACTAGCGGTGGTCACAATGTAGGTATTGTGAGTTTACCAGTAAAAAAAACCAAACGTCATTATCGCATTGATACACTCAAAGAAACTGATAGATACATTGATGCAGATGGTTGGTATAAACGCACTAAATCAACAGGCGGATCTTGGTGGCCTGCTTGGGAAAAATGGCTGGCAGAACATTCTTCTGAAAAAATTCCAACACCTGCAATGGGGACTGCTGACTATACTCCGCTTGAAGATGCCCCTGGCACTTATGTGTTAGAAAAGTAATATATAATAACCGAATTTATTTATTTCATATTAAACTTGTTTCTTTTTTCATTAATGATTTTTTGAGATTCCTCCATCAAATCCTCCATCAAACGCAAATCATCTTCCGTAGGATTTTGTTCAGGAGTAATAAATTGACCCAATTCAACAGTAGATTTTTCACGCATGTAAATAGTGAAATCTTTATACATTTCTATTGCTAATGCAGGATCAGGATCCCCAAACTCTTGCATAAACCTCAGTTCAATTAGAGCTAATGGATTAGAAAAATAGCAAAGACCTTTTCTCATAGCAGATTGCTTTATATGAGGATGATCAATATATGGATTCCCAATCACTTTAGGAATTTCGCTAAAGAAAATAGCGGTTGATTTTATTTGATCTGAATGATGAGCTTGATAAAGTAATTGTATGACCGTTTTCAATTTATCTCGAGGGATATTTATTTTTTTGCTTGTATGAAAAAACATATCTTTTGGTGAATTCCATATTTGGGTAAAATTCTTTAAGTATTGGCCACGCTCAGCGAGATGAAGTGCAAAATTGCCATCTGGTTTTTTTTCTAAAAAAGCGCCCATAACATGATAAAAATTACCTAGCGCAAACATATGATCTTCATAATCGCCAATAAGTAATTTCTCCGCCAGTTGCGATGGAGATAATGATTGATTTTTTTCGCTATTTTTTAGAGAAGACAAAATTTTATTAAATTTTTTATCGGCATCAGGAAGATGTCGATAATTTGATTCAGCAATATAAGTTTCGAAAAACTTTATAGCTGTTAGAAAAAATTCTTTTGGATAACCACCACCACGGGTCAAGCGCTTTTTTAAAGCCTCATCGAGCTTTGCTTTCCCAAAAATAAGATAATGTTCTCGAATTTTTACGAATTTTTCAGCGTTTGGTGCTTCAGCACCTAAACTTTCTAATTTCTGTTTTGCAGCTTCATTATGAAATTGAATAGCAAGAGTAAGAGGTCGTATGCCATATACTGTCTCTTTATTAAGATCTACTTTTTGCGAAGAAAGAAAATCAATGACATCAACATCTCCCAAAATCGCTGCAATATGCATAACATTATTACCTTTGTTATCACATATATGAATATCCACGTTTAAATCAATAAACGTTTTAATCCATTTCAATATTAAATCCGTATCACGCGGTAAATACGGATCTAAACATATAAATAAAGGATGTATTCCTCGCTTGTTTTTCGAATAAATTAATTCTTTAAAACCGGCTTTATATAAAGTTTGGATATCTTCAGGTTTGTTTTGACGAACCAAAAAATGTATGGGGGTATCGCTTGTAGAAGAACAATAATTTTTCATATCAGTCAAAAATCGATGTAAGTCTTCGATTTTATCTTGAATAAATTTATTTGATGCGCATTGATCTCGATGATCTTTTATTAATTGATCTAAATAATCAAATGGTGAATCCATTTTTTTTATTACATCTAGATCCAATCCCGCTCTTAGTTTATCAATTGCTACTTGTATTTCATTAGTTAACCTCAGTTATGGATAAGCGCTGGAATAATTGTTTGAAATTTACCTTTACCAATAGAGGGCTTTCTAGGTTTCAAGCAATACCCTGCTAGGCCACTGACAAGATTAACGAGAAAATTGATTGGACTGCGATGTCGTGT
>DAIEGU010000054.1 GCA_027356065.1 Gammaproteobacteria bacterium | reverse complement strand
AAGAAGTCAACAAGTCAGGCCTGACCCCATAATGAATTATTAAGTTGGGAAACTGTATGTTAAATTCCAACTTTTTGCTAGCATGTACAATAAGATTTAGCCTGGAGAAATGAGATGAATGCTATCACCCCTGAAAAATTGCAAACCATTATTGAAGCTGCGCTGATGGTTGCCGGCCATCCATTGACCGTGGTGTCATTGCAACATCTTTTCCCAGAAGATGATAAACCAACCACTGCTGAAATTAAGGAAACCATCGCCGCCATAGCAGAACGTTATAAAGATAGCGGTATCGAATTACAGGAAGTTGCAAGTGGCTACCGTTTTCAAGCTAAAAAAGAATTAAGCCCATGGCTTGCCAAATTATGGGAAGAAAGAAGCCCACGTTATTCAAGAGCTTTCTTAGAAACACTTTCTATCATTGCCTATAAACAACCGATCACGCGTGGTGAAATTGAAGAAATTCGCGGCGTCACTGTCAGTAGCAACATTATTAAAACATTGCAAGAACGGGAATGGATTCGCGTCATTGGTTATCGCGAAGTACCAGGCAAACCTGCTATTTATGGCACAACCAAAGAATTTCTTGATCATTTTAATTTAAAATCATTGGTCGAATTACCGACATTGACGGAATTTAAAAACTTGGAAGCGCAAGAAGAGCAATTACAAGTACAACTAGCACTTGAGCATAGCAACATTGGTCCTGATAACAGCGAAATGATCCCTGAAGAACGAGACGCAATAGAACAAGATACAGAACAAGACAATGATGATAATGTCATTGCTTTGGCTGATACAGAAAAAAAAACGATAGATAATGATAATAATGAATCAGAATCAGTAACAGGTTAGTGAAAAAACCCTCATGAGTGAAAAAATTCAAAAAGTGTTAGCAAACGCAGGTGTTGGTTCGCGCAGACAAGTGGAAAGTTGGATACAAGAAGGCAGAATCACCTTAAATGGTCGCACAGCAACCATCGGTGATCGCATGACATATCGTGACATTGTTTGCGTCGATGGGCGTGAAATTAAACTTATCAAAAGTAAAAATCAAAAAACACGTGTTTTGCTTTATCACAAACCAGAAGGCGAACTGTGTACACGGCATGACCCAGAAAATCGCCCTACTATTTTCGACGGTTTACCCCTCATACGAAATAGCCGTTGGATTTGTATTGGCAGACTCGACTTTAATACATCAGGCTTATTACTCATCACCAACAATGGTGAACTGGCTAATCAACTCATGCATCCAAGCTCTGAAATAGAACGCGAATATGCTTCCCGCATACGTGGTGAAGTCGATGATGAAGCACTGGCCAAATTACAAAAAGGCATTCAATTAGAAGATGGTGTTGGACGTTTTAACCAAGTTGTCGATGCGGGCGGTACAGGCTCTAATCATTGGTTCCATGTCACAGTCAAAGAAGGCCGCAACCGATTAGTTAGACGATTATGGGAAACGTTAGGTTTCACCGTCAGCAGATTAATACGCATACGTTTTGGGCCTGTCTATTTACCTTCTGGCTTACGTCGCGGCAAACATATGGAATTAACTGATGATGAAGTAACTGAATTAGAAAATTATGTCCGCGACTTGAATAAAAAAATAAAAACGGATTAGCGCGAGCTAATCCGTTTTTATTCGTGTTTCCATTCAGAATAAAATCACCCACCATCCTTGTTTCTTAAGTATTCCTTAATAAATCTCCCGCATCATACCGTTTTTGAATGAATCAAAATAATAAGGATATTAAAAATGCCCATTTATCAAACCGTATTAGCCAAGTTAGCGCATACCAATCGCAGTCGATCAAATCCAAACAAAAGTCTTGCTCAAGTTATTTTAGATGGAACCTATAGCAAAGCTGATCTTCAATCAATTAATGAAAGTACTGCTTTCCCCAATAATAATTATAATCAACTGAAACTTCCTGAAGGCCCCTATACCAGTGGCGATGCCATGATGCAATTTGTAAGGACTATTGGGCCGTTTCTAAGCGATCAAGCTTTATATCATTTAGCACATACATTAGCTGAAATAGAAACTGCGGGTAACAATCAAGGAGCTTATCGCACTAGCAGCTTAGCAAAAGCTGTAACTGTTTATGAATTAGAACGACACTCCACGTATGTTACTAAAGAAGAACCCATTCCAGCCGTTTTTTTAAGCCATATGCAAACATTCGTTTTGCCTTTATGCGATAAAGTTTGGGGATCTAAAAATTTAGAATCAAACATAAATAAGTTTGGCACATTTAATTTTAAGAATGAATTAATGAGTAAATCCGCCAAAGAAAAATTCAAAGCGGTTGGTTGTGATGTTGATGTTGATTTTAATAATGTCACTTCGCTTGAAGCAGCTTTGTCATTAAAAACAAAAATTGAAGAAAACTATTCATTTTACCCACTGGTCGAAGCATTTAAGGCTGAAAATTTAGATGTAAAAAAACTATCTACCACAGCAGAAAAAGCGCCTGATGATTTTCCAATTGCATTAAAACAATTAGAAGATGATTATCAAAAACAAAAAGAAGAAGCGGCCAAATCGAATTTAGCTGTCTCTCTCAAAAATATGACGGGGACAATGGCAAAAAGTGCGCCAGTAAAATCTGTATCCAAACCACAACATCCTCCGGTAAAAACAATTACCAAACAGCCCAGCAGTTTTAGTTTAAATCCTTTAACATGGTTTGGAGGAAAACCTACTGCTACACCTACACCAGATAAAAAAGATTCAGCAAAGCGCGCCACCTTATCAGAAAACAATATCCCTCAGTTGCAAGAGTCATTACCTTTCAATGCACCGCAAACTGGATTAACCGCCGAAAAACGTAAATTAAGATATACTCAAAGCTTTATGGGACCGCCAATCGAAATTCCTCCTAGCGAAAGAACCGTGGAAATAGTACAAAAAGAATTGAGCTATGCCACCGAGAGACTTGCTCATTACAACGGTCTTATTGAAAAAACAGCTGAGGAAGCTTCTAAATTGTCTATAGGTGATAATTCCAAAAATGCTATCAAAACTCGTGAAAACTTATCTCTTTATGCTAAACATAAGAAAAAACATGCCACCAACATACCTTTATTGGAAGCAGAATTGAAAACCCTAATGCTTCAGCAATCAGCGGAAAATAAACGAGAAATAAAACGTCTCTAAATAAATTTTGAATCACGGCTGGTTTTGTTAGCGAATTACCTAACCACTGGTATAAGTCCGGTAAACCGACCCTCACACATCCGCTTTCAATTGATAAAGCAAATCTAACGCTTCCTTAGCTGTTAATTGATCCGGATTAATTTCTTGTAACCGTGAAAGCACCGGATGAACTTTTTCCATCGTTGCAAATAAATCATTTTGATTTGCTCTACGTGAAGATTCATTTGCATGCTGATATGCGTGCTGTTCTAACTCTTGTAACTTTTCCTTTGCACGTGCAAGCACCGCTTTAGGCACACCAGCTAACTGTGCTACTTGAATACCATAACTTTGGTTCGCAGGCCCCTCTTCAACCGTATGCAAGAAAATAATTTTATCGCCATGTTCAGCCGCATTCAGATGCACATTTTGTACGGCAGGTATTTCATCTGCGAGAGAAGTTAATTCAAAATAGTGCGTTGCAAATAATGTATAAGCTCTTATTCCTTGCGCAAGATAATGCGCGCACGACCAAGCAAGTGATAAACCATCAAATGTACTTGTACCGCGGCCAATTTCATCCATCAATACTAAACTTTGCGGTGTTGCATTATGCAAGATGTTTGCCGTTTCAGTCATCTCCACCATAAATGTTGAACGACCACTTGCAAGATCATCTGCTGCACCAATACGAGTAAAAATACGATCAATAGCGCCTATTTTTGCTGCTGTCGCAGGGACAAAACTACCGATATGTGCAAGTAAAACAATAATCGCTACTTGCCGCATATAAGTGGATTTACCACCCATATTAGGGCCTGTAATAATTAACATACGATGTTTGTTATCAAGTTTCACACCATTAGGCACAAACGCTTTTTCAGAAACCGCTTCAACGACAGGATGACGGCCTTCCTTAATCACAATACCCGTATCATTAGAAAATTCAGGACAACACCAATTAAGATGATCAGCACGTTCAGCAAAATTCGCCAGTGTATCTAATTCAGCAATTGCATTCGCTGAACGTTGTAAGTCAGCAACATGCGGCAATAATGTATTTAATAATTCGTCGTATAACATTTTTTCACGTGCAAGCGCTTTATCACGTGCACTTAATGCTTTATCTTCAAATGCTTTCAATTCGGGTGTAATAAATCGTTCAGCATTTTTTAATGTTTGCCGACGAATATAATCTGCTGGAATCGTTTGTGCTTGAGCACGACTGATTTCTATGTAATAACCATGAACACGGTTATAACCTACTTTCAATGTTGATAACCCAGTACGCTTTTTTTCTTGCTCTTCTAATGCGACTAAATAATCACCTGCATTTTCACTTAATGCGAGTAATTCATCTAATTCGCTATCATAACCCAGCGCAATCACACCACCATCACGAATAGTCACCGGCGGATTATCAATAATTGCTTTCGCTAATAAATCATGTAACACAGGAAATTCATTGATCGCGTGTTTTAGATGCATTAAAGGCGTGTCATCGTGTATTTGCTGTTGCAATGTTGGCAATACAGCCAGCGTTGCACGCAATGCAATTAAATCTCTTGGGCGCGCCGTCTTTAATGCAACACGCGCTAATATACGTTCAAGATCTGCAATACCTCGTAATGTTTTTTGCAATGATGCATATTGATAATCAATCAATAAATGTTGCACACACACTTGCCGTGTACGTAAGACATCACCAGCACGTAACGGACGATTTAACCATCGTTTTAATAAACGACTGCCCATGGCCGTACACGTTTTATCAAGCACAGATGCCAATGTATTTTCATCACTGCCGGAAAGATTAGTCATTAATTCCAAATTGCGTCTAGATGCTGCATCAACAATCACACTTTCTTCTCGTCGTTCAACATGAATGCTGCGTACATGAGGTATCGCTGCACGTTGGGTTTCTTTCGCGTATTGCAATAAACAACCCGCGGCACAAATCGCAACTGACAAGTCCTCGCCACCAAACCCCGCCAAATCATGTGTTTGCATTTGCTCT
>DAIEGU010000040.1 GCA_027356065.1 Gammaproteobacteria bacterium | reverse complement strand
GGTGTACCAAAAGGTGTATTGCAATTATTAATTGGTAAAGGCGAAACGGTAGGCGCAAAAATAGTGAGTGATTCACGTATCGCTGGCGTTATATTTACCGGATCAACTGAAACAGCAAAATCCATTGAACGAGCACTCGCTCATAGAGAAGGGCCGATTGCATTTTTAATCGCAGAAACGGGCGGTCAAAATGCAATGATCGTTGATTCGTCTGCGTTGCCAGAGCAAACCGTCATTGATATCGCTCAATCTGCATTTAATAGTGCAGGACAACGCTGCTCTGCACTTAGAGTTTTATTCGTACAAGAAGACATCGCGCCAGCTTTATTAACCATGCTGCAAGGTTACATGGCTGAATTAAAAATAGGTGATCCATCTTTACTTGAAACAGACATAGGCCCTGTCATTGATCAAGATGCATTGCAAATGTTACAAAATCATTTTGCTCGCATGAGCCATGAAGGCAAATTATTGGCACAAGTTCCCATGCCAGAAACACTAAGCGGTCACTACTTTGCACCCGCTGCATTTGAAATAAATGATTTAAGTTTACTGAAAGGTGAAGTGTTCGGGCCCATTTTACATATCATTCGTTATCAAGCGGGCGATCTTGATAAAATAATGGATACTATTATTCAATCAGGTTATGGATTAACATTAGGTGTACATAGCCGTCTTGATATGACGGCAGATTACATCACAAGCCGCATGCCAATTGGAAACATTTATATTAATCGCAATATGATTGGTGCTGTTGTAGGTGTACAACCCTTTGGCGGTGAACGATTATCTGGCACAGGACCTAAGGCAGGCGGGCCGCATTATTTACCACGCTTATGCATAGAACGCTCAATCTCAATTAATACAGTTGCAGTGGGTGGAAATGCAAAATTAGTTTCATTATTAGAGGAGGATTGATGGCAGAACCACACGCAGTAACTTATCTCGTATTTATTATCTTTACAGGTACTGCTGTGCTTTCAACCTTCGCTTTATTTACGCGACAGTCACTCTTAGTCGCCTACATTGTGCTTGGTGCATTATTTGGTCCTTGGGGATTAAAGCTAATTAATAATCCTGTCTTCATCAAACAAGTTGGTAATATTGGTATTATCTTTTTGCTATTTTTACTTGGCCTTGAAATGCAGCCGCAAAGTTTATTTCATTCATTACGTAAAATGAGCGTCATAACAGTTGTTAGTTCACTTATATTCTTCGCAATTGGATTTTTAATCAGTTTTTTATTTCATTACACATGGGAACAAAGTTGCATCATCGGTATCGCCACCATGTTTTCAAGCACCATCATCGGAATTAAATTACTACCCACCACCATATTGCATCAT
The DNA here is from genome assembly GCA_027356065.1 of Gammaproteobacteria bacterium. Lineage (GTDB taxonomy): Bacteria > Pseudomonadota > Gammaproteobacteria > DSM-16500 > DSM-16500 > Aquicella. The sequence goes on along the minus strand of DAIEGU010000040.1, from coordinate 4,206 downwards.
CAACATACTGGGGCATTGCTTATTAGCATTTTATTATTGCAAGATGTCGTTGCAATCATTGCCATTTTCATCATGGAAGTGATGTCTACTCATACTACTGACATCATGCAATTAATATTATTTACCTCTGCTATTCCCGTATTATTAATTGTTGCTTATCTTTTTCAACGATTTCTAGTAACACCACTGCTCGCTCGTTTCGATAAAATTCATGAATATATTTTTATTTTGTCTATAGGCTGGTGTTTGTGCATGGCACAAATCAGCCATATATTTGGGTTGTCTGATGAAATTGGTGCTTTCATTGCAGGTATTGCACTCGCATCCAATCCTATTGCATTCTACATTGCAGAAAGTTTGAAACCCTTACGTGATTTCTTCCTCGTTATTTTCTTTTTCACCATAGGCGCTAGTTTTAATTTTGAATATTTCCCTGATGTGATCTTGCCTGCCATGGCATTAGCAGGATTAATTTTGTTAATCAAACCCGCCGTTTTCAAATGGTTGTTGCATCGCTCAGGCGAAATTCCCAGTGTTAGCCAGGAAATTGGTGTACGGCTAGGCCAGTTAAGTGAATTCTCACTGCTTTTAGTTTATGTCGCATTTGAAACTAACTTGCTGCCGCCACTGACTGTTTATATGGTGGAAGCAGCTATCATTCTCACTTTTATTGCTTCTTGTTATTGGATAGTCCTTCGTTACCCCACCCCGCTTGCTGTGACCGATAAATTGAGAAGGGATTAGATCTCGGTTTTCATCAACGAATTACCTAACCTACAGGGATGACAGAGATTCATGACATCTGCCATTTTTAACGTATAATTAATACAGCCTTAATTTATAACGAATAGAATGGCGCAAGATAATCCATTAATAAACAATTGATAACAGCTATATTTACAAAAGAGAAAACCATGGGCACACACTCACATTCGCATTCACACAAACATTCTCATGACGGACACAAAGGACATCATCATCCTGCTCCGACATCCATGAACGCAGCGTTCGCTATTGCGATCACGGTGACACTTGCTTATGTAGGCGCAGAAGCTGCTTATGCGTTTATCGCTAATTCCATGAGTCTCTTGGCTGATGCCGTACATAACTTCGGTGATGTATTGGGATTGGTACTAGCTTGGCTTGCCAATTGGTTATTGTCTTTTCCTGCACGTAAGCGATATAGCTATGGTTTTAAACGCACGACTATCATTGCTGCTTTTGCCAATGCATCAATCTTGATCGCAACCTCTGCACTCATCGCATACGAATCCATTTATAAGTTGATGCATTTAACTGAAGTTAATGAAAACGTTGTCATTATACTCGGTATTATTGGTATCGCTGTCAATGGTGGTTGTTCATTATTATTTATGCGTGGCGCCCATGATGACATCAATATCAAAGGTGCATTTCTACATTTACTCGCAGACGCACTTATTCTCGCGGGTGTTGTTGTGGGTGCCATTCTCATTAAATATACCGGATTACAATGGATAGACCCTGTGCTCGGTCTTATCATTGTTGGCATCGTATTATGGGGAACATGGGGATTATTTCGTGATTCGGTCACGCTCATACTTGATGCGATCCCTCACTATATAGATCATGCTGGTGTAACAAAATATTTGTCTAATCTAAAAGGCGTCACCGCAATTCATGACTTACATATTTGGGGTTTAAGCACAAAAGAAGTTGCGCTCACTGCACATCTTGTCATACCGGAAATCCGGTTGTCTGATGCTGATTATAAAGAAATTAACGAACACCTACGTGATGAATTTCGAATCAATCACGTCACTATCCAAGTTGAAACAGGTAGTGATGACAATCGATGCCACCGCATCGAAACGTGTTAATGTTTCACTGAAACGCAACGACTTTAGGTTTTACCAAGCGCTCAAAGTCATGATAAGCAAGCTGTATCAATTCAGAATGCGAACCTGCATTAAATAAAATGTGGTCTTGCTGACTAAGATGATTAGATACATAGACTGGCATATCATACAAATTGCCAAATGGTGGCATCGCGCCTACTTCACAGCCTGGAAATTTATCTTTGAACTCTAATTCTGATGCTAAATCCACCGTAGCTGCGCCGGTGGCTTCTTTTAGTTTTGCAAAGTTCACTTGATCATTTGCAGGGACCACGACCATACTCAAGCGACCATCTGCTTTAATAATCACTGTTTTTGCTAGTTGCTTACCTGAAATATGAGCAGCAGCAGCGATTTCTTGTGAAGTAAATGCTGGAGAATGGTTCATGCTTATATATTTAACGTTATGACTATCAAGAAATTCTTTTAGTTTTTTATGTGGCATAACAGCCTCCTCGCCTCATCCGTCAACCAATGGATATCATTATTATACCGCTACAGAACAAATCCTGAGTGATTGCCTTTTTTGCATACTTGTTGTCTAATTGCGGCACGTATTTGTGCCCATCGCTTAAACCTCAGAACAAATTGAATAACGACCATTATGCAAAACATCATTAAACATTTTCGCGCCGACCGTTTTTTTTATCTTTTTATTTGTATACATTTAATTGCCTGGACATTAGCGCCAGCCATTGTACGTTACAATTTACCTCTAGACTCTATAGAAGGCACCATCTGGGGACATCAGCTAGAATGGGGATACGATAAAAATCCATTTTTAAATGGATGGCTCACCGCACTTGCTACTTATATTGATGGTCACCAAGATTGGATGGTTTATCTTTTCAGCCAATTATCTGTTGTCATTTGTTTTTGGGTGGTTTGGCGTCTTGCAAAAACCATGTTGTCACCTGCTTATGCACTCATTTCTGTCATGCTACTGGAAGGCATACAATACTTTAATTTTCACTCTATCGATTTCAATGACAACACACTGGAATTAAGTCTTTGGGCGCTCACCATTTATTTTTTCTATCATGCGCTACGTAAACCCACTACGCTGTTATGGATATTAACAGGTGTTTTTGCTGGTCTTGGCATGATGGCAAAGTATTACACGTTAGCACTTATCGCTGCGTTGGCTTTGTTCTTATTTATGCGCGCTGAAAATCGTAAACAATTAACTACCCTACCGCCTTATGTTGGCTTGCTAGCTTTTATTGCTGTCATTACACCTCATACTATTTGGTTGTTCTTTCATGATTTCATTACCGTTCGCTATGTATTTGAACGCACGGATAGTACACCTAGCTGGACAAATCACTTCTTTTTCCCTGCACAATTTGCCTGGCAACAATGGGAAGTGTTTATTCCTGCCATTGTTTTGTATATCGTTCTGCTTTTAGGTAAAAGACCCGCTTTGTCAAAACAAGAAACTAAGATTTCTGCATTTGATCGCTCTTTCTTGTTCTACGCTAGTGTTATGCCATTTCTTTTGACTCTCATTCTTTCATTAGTGCTGGGTATTAAACTGCGCGCAGGATGGGGCATGCCGTTACTATCATTTTGGGGATTATTATTAGTCGCGTTACTGCCACCTTATCTGACAAAAGCAAAAATCTATCGCTTCTTATCAGTTACTTATATTTTCATGGCAGTATTATTAACTGGATACACGATATCGCTTGTTCACTCAAAAGATACGAGCAGTGCTAACTTTCCCGGCCGAGAAATTGCAACTACCATAACAAAATTATGGCATGACACTTATCATACTGACCTTGCTTATGTAGCAGGTTCACGTTGGATTAGTGGAAATATCAGCTTTTATTCTAAAGATAGCCCTGCTGTTTTCATTCGCTGGGACAAACTTCTCTCACCTTGGATTGAAGTAAAAAAGATGCAAGAAAAAGGCGCTGTGTTTGTATGGGATGAAAGCAATGATGAATCATTGCCAAAAGAAGTTAAAAATCAATTTGCAAATCTCTCTAAGACACAAACCTTGACCTTTAATTGGTATAGAAATAAACATGACTTAGCACCTATCAAATTAGGTATTGCGTTTTTGCCGCCGAAGTCGTAATTGATTTTCTCCTCCCGGGGTCAGGCCTGACCCCGAGAAAAAAAAAGAAAACTATAAAATGAAATTTAAGATTTACTTAAGCCTAGGCAGATACCATTAAACTAGGGTCTGTTGACAATTCACATAGGCAGCCAGAGGTAGCCGCATGCTAAAGCTACCATTGATGTGTAATTTCTCTTTAATTTATCGAATCGCGTTGCTATTGCACGAAAATGTTTAATTCGCGCAAAAAGATTTTCAACT
>DAIEGU010000019.1 GCA_027356065.1 Gammaproteobacteria bacterium | reverse complement strand
CAAATTGCGTTAGCACACGATATACGGTTGCCAACCCAATTTCTTCGCCTGATTCCATTAATACGCGATAAACATCTTCAGCGCTAAGATGATGTTCTTTCGCTTTTTCCAGGATCTCTAAAATTTTTCGTCGTGGAACAGTAATTTTAAGACCCGCTTTTTTCAGATCTGAATTATCCAATGCTTTTCTCCACAATTAAAATGGCCATCATAACAGAAATTTATTTTAGATGACTTTTCTTCTAGCCATTCTTTCTTGTTCTAATTCTTTAGAACATTCTTTTAATTTTTTAAGATTGAGATTTGAAACATGAATTATTGGGCCTTGTTTCGAAGAACCTGATTTCGAGTCAAAACCTTTGCTTTTAAGTAATTTATCAGCTTCCACAATTAAGCTTTCATCTTTATTCACTAAGAACGCTACATTTTTATCAGCATTGTATTTCCAACCAGGAATATTTGTTATCCAATATAATTCCGTACAAATTGAAGCCTTTTCTTTACAAGCAAATATTCCATACTGTCTTACGGTTGATAAGGGTGCAATGACCGCCGGTCTATCGAAAACCATAAAAGGTGCTTTTTCATATTTACCGGTTGCAAATGCACGATCAAACATTTGCTCTTCAAAAATTAACGCTTGGTCAGTATCTCCATCACCGTAAAAAGAATGGCCTCCACCCTCTTTGAAAAGCTCCTTCCATTCATCGTAAGTGAAAGTCATTATGACGTTTTCTGCATGAGCAGGAGTAATATAAAGTTTGATAGAAATAAGTGTAGCCGTATATGACCCCTCTTCCAGCATATGTCCATTTTTGAGAAATAGTCTGGGAACAGAGTTAATTCCTATCCAAAATTGTTGACCATAATGAATAAGTAGTAATTGGTTTGCTGGTATTTCTTTATCGCCTGTTTTGTATGCTAAAAATCGTTTGCCCTTATAACTTAATGAATGACACTCTAAATTTGCATGGCCCACCTCCTTTACATCAATCCCTTCATTAAAAACATAATCAGTTAAACTTGACACTACAGCTCTATTTTCATTTTTCTTTCTCGTCTTTTTCGGCGCTTCCTGAACAAACCTTGCCTTGCCGCCAAACGATTCAGCACTAATAATGTCTGATAACTGCTTACCATCGATGTCTACCGCAAAAGAATAAGCGCCTGAAAGTTTTACCTGATCTTCCCTAGTTTGCACGAGGTGGTATTGACCTTCATAAAGCAGCACCCACGTATCTTTTGGAATAGTAGTTAACGTAAAAAGGCCGTACTTAACTGTATCGTTCATATAAGCAATAACTAATGATTCATCTACCTTAGCTATGGATGTCATCATGTTTTGAAATGCTTTCTTGGTCATGGCCGTAGAATTGCTAACGGGTACATAGTTAGTCGGATATCGAACAGTTGTTGTCCATCCCTGCATTCCACCACTCATCTGCATAAATTCTTCAGGAGACATTTTGCTAATAACTCCACCCAAAGCAGGAGGTTTATCCGCAACGTATAGATAAGTGGGTGTCTTTTCTTCTGTTAACGTTTGAAATTTTTCTGTAGGTTTTGCTAATCGAGCTTCCATTGTATTCTCCCCTATTTCTAGACTTATTTTTAACTAGATATTACGACTTATTTTTTATACTCTGTTGCCAACTAATAATTTAAAAAAAGGCTATTGTACATGAAAAAATTTGTTTCACTTATTTTGCTTGGCCTTCTATTGTCAGGCTGCATCCATAAAATGGATATCGAACAGGGAAACATTATTACCCAGGAAGAAGTAAGCAAACTGCATCGCGGCATGTCAGAGACACAAGTAAAAAATGTCATGGGCACACCCATGTTGATGAATATCTTCTCACCGAACCGAATTGATTATGTCTATAGCTTCAAAGCAGGTCATGGTGACACCAAAGTCACTCGCGTCATTTGTACATTTGAACACGGCAGATTAAGCGAAATCATTCGACAAGGCTAAAAGACTGGGGTCAGGCCTGACTTGTTGACTTAAATAATTAACGAGTCAAACCTGACCCCTTTTTCGCATTCTTTTTAGCTTTTGCACGCCTCGCCTCTTTAGGATCTATCGTGAGTTGTCGATAAATTTCAATTCTGTCACCCTCATTAACAATATCCGTCAAATGGCGTGGCTTACTGAACACCCCAATTTTTTGTCGCTGTAAATCAATTTCCGGAAAAATGGTCATGATGCCAGATTGAATAATGACTTCTTCTATTGTGCTATTTACCTCAACATCAAGCGTAATAATCTTTTGAATTTCTGGCTGCGCATAAGCCACTTCAACATGGATTTTATTCATGACCATACAATTCCGCTGCACGTTTGCAGAATGCATCCACTAACGTATTCGCAATATGCTGAAATACGGGCTGAAAAAACCTATCAATAAATCCACCAGCAAATTCAAATTCAAGATCTAACTCCACATTGCAAGCCTGTTCATTCAATTCGTGAAATTGCCAAATACCATCCATACGTTTTAATGGGCCATTTACCAGCGTCATGACGATACGGTCATATGGATAAAGTTGATTTCGAGTTGAAAAGCTTTTATGTATCCCTTTCCAATTAATCTCAAGCGCCGCCACAATTTCTTCATCGCTACGATTAACAATCTTGCTACTAGAACACCAAGGCAAAAAGCGCGGATATTCTTCAATGCTGTTCACCAGCTCAAACATTTGCCGAGCACTAAACGGAACAATTGCGTTTCTTTTTAACTTATTCATATTGCTTCCTAATAAAAAGATCTGCCATTATACTGCGCGATATGAAACAGACACAAAAGGCAAATACATCAATTACTCTCAATCGTAAAGCCCATCACGAGTTCTTTATTGAAGAACGTTTCGAAGCAGGATTGGTACTAGAAGGTTGGGAAGTAAAAAGTTTACGCGCTGGGCGAGTTCAGCTTGATCAAAGTTATGTGATCTTGCGAGGCAACGAAGCGTGGCTTTTTGGCGCGCTCATTACACCGCTACAGACCGTATCTACTCATATCACCCCAGATTCACAGCGTACCCGTAAGCTTTTGCTTAACCATCGCGAGCTGAATAAATTGATAGGTAACGTGGAACGCAAAGGCTATACCATTGTTCCTATATCACTTTATTGGAAGAACAATCGGGTCAAATTAGAAATTGGCTTGGCTAAGGGCAAGAAACAACACGATAAACGCGCGACTGAAAAAGAGCGTGATTGGCAGCGCGAGAAACAACGCATGTTTAAGAGTGGACGGATGTAATCTTAAATAGCCGTCAGATCCAGAAAAAATCACCTAAAATCAAATCTATTTGTAATCCGCCTTCAGTGTGCTTTAATATGTCGGCTCAGTTTTTTACTATACTTGTAACTGGGGGCGACCTGGTTTCGACGTGGATTACAAAGCTTGAGGTGCATGCCGAGGACGTAACTAACCTCGTAAAATATGTTACAAACTAATAGTTGCTAAATCAAAACGCAACTCCGTTGCTGCAAACGACGCCTTCTTCGCTGAAGACGTTTACGCAGAAGCTGCTTAATAACCAGCACAACGGCCATCCACCGGCTGTGCTTGTACGGTCGGAAGTTTACGTAAGTAAACACGGGTGGTCATAGCATACAAGCTCG
>DAIEGU010000169.1 GCA_027356065.1 Gammaproteobacteria bacterium | reverse complement strand
TTAGATCCTTCACAGGCAAAAAACGCCTGTTCAGGATGACACATTTGAATTATGCAACCATGCCCAGGGCGAACGGGTTCATCTAATAGCAAAAAAACGAGAATAGAGTAATGATAACTATTTTGTATGTGCCTTTTTCATGCAGAAGAAAAGACGTATCTGATTGAATCAGCTGAAAAGGGGAGATCATGGTTAACCATTACGAAGTCAGAACATAGTTATTTTTCGATTTCAGACGAAGAGAGTCTCATTGCGCAGATAAAAAAATTATCTTTATAGTTTTTTATAAAAATCGCTGTCCTTGCTCTTGATTAGAGCAAGGACAGCATTAAGTAATGCATATTAAAGTTCGCAGTTCTTATAAAATGGCAATGCCAAAATTAATAAATGGACCTTGCACAGTGAAATTACTAGTTGTTTTAGATAGTGAATTAAGTGCAATAGTTCCTGTATTAATGTTGCCTACAACAACGGATGGGTTATAAGTAGCAATCGCATTAAAATAAGTCGCGTATTCATAACCAAGTGATGCGGTGAAAATTGCTCCCATGCTGATTGAGTGGCTGTAGTCTAATCCAAGTTTAGCATCTACACCTGGAACGCCTTGGGTGGTAGTTTTTGGAGAAATACTTTGATAATTAGTGCCAATACCGCTTCCAGCTAATTGGGGTGAAGATGATGTGTAATTTGTAGAAGGATCTAGGCTGCCAACTAATGCTGATCCTGTTACAGCACCAAAAAGATCTAATCCAGTCGAAATAAATTTGTATTTACCTTCGGCGCCAATCAATGGGCCAATGCCAGTAAATTTTGAATTATTGGTAGAGTTAATACTGAAAGTGTGAGCATTATCAGCAAACGTTGTACTAATGTTTTGTTTTAATCGTGCACCACTTAAACCAACAAAAAATCGCATTTCTGTATATGGCGTGAAATCTATATTTTTTCCGATGTCCAAATTAATAACGTCATAATAAAATTTTACGGTTGAAGTCGCTTGTTGAGATGGATTATTAAACGATTGACCGAAACTGGGGCCTGCTTGGAATGGAATAACGACAAATAAGCCACTTCCCGTTCCAACTTGGGTGAAATCAGAATCGCTTGTGTTTAAATGGTCCCAGCTGGCAGCGACATCGTAATTAGTATCTGGAATAAAATAACGACCACGAAGATCAAAACCTAAAGAATAAGTGGGCTTAACTGTTTGGACGTTCCAATGCGGAGATTCGGTTGGAAAAGGGTAACCTAACACCGCATAATCAAGATTTGAACTGCTAGGCTGCAGGTAAAGTGCTCCAAGACTTATTTCAAATTTTGGTTGTGTCGCAACTAAGTTAGGATTTGTGTATGCAGCGTAATTTAGTGAAGAAATTCCCACCAAACTACAAAAACATAAACTCATAACGTTTTTATTCATGACAATCCTTATCATTAAATAGATGAAAAATTATTAAAGCAGTTCTTACAAGCTGTGAATTGTAGACCAAGCGAGGGTTTTACCACAAGATAGGCAGATTAAATGTGAAAGTTTAATCACGAGCATCATTTTGTTCGTGATATAAAACTTAGTCCACAAACATACGGCTTAATGAGCCTGCGCCGCTAATACGGCGTATCGCTTCTGCAATGGTATGGCTGAGACTAAGGCAGCGTATACGTGAGCATTCTTTTGCATCATCCTGAAGCGGTATGGTGTCTGATACGATAATTTCATCTAGTACAGAATTGTTGATATTTTCTATTGCCTTGCCTGAGAACACGGGATGCGTCACATAAGCGGCAACTTTTGATGCGCCGTGGTCTTTTAGTGCTTCAACCGCGCGACATAAGGTGCTTGCGGTGTCGACAATGTCATCCACAATAATGCAATCGCGGTCTTTCACATCACCGATGATATGCATGACTTGTGCTTCATTTGCACGCGGACGACGTTTATCAATAATGGCAAGATCAGCGCCATTAATGCGTTTAGCAATTGCTCGGGCTCGAATCACACCACCAACGTCGGGCGATACAACCATAATGTCTTTATAATTTTGTCTATGAATATCTTCCAGCATGATGGGTGTGCTATAGAGATTATCTACAGGCATATAAAAGAAGCCTTGGATTTGATCGGCATGTAAATCGACAGTCACTAATCGGCTAATACCAACAGCAGCCATCATATCAGCAACAATTTTAGCAGTAATAGGTACGCGTGCTGAACGTACGCGTCTATCTTGACGTGCATAACCAAAATAAGGAACAACGGCAGTGATTTTTGCAGCAGAGGCGCGGCGTAAAGCGTCTGCAAGCAGCAATAATTCCATCAAATTATTATTAGAAGGCGCGCATGTTGATTGAACAATAAAAACATCACGACCACGAACATTTTCTTGTACTTCAACCAGGGTTTCGCCATCGCTAAATTTATTTACAATTGCTTTACCGATAGGAAGATTAAGATGCTCTGCAATACGTGCTGCGAGTTCATGGTTTGCATTACCGTTAAAAATCATTATTTCAGGCACTGTCAAAATCCTTGGTTGATTGATGCGGTGAGTATAACAGAACTTTTTTCTAATTTTTTAAACCTTTGCTTATCTGAAAGTGCTCTTAAGAATGAGCATATTTTTGAAACATGCAGACAGCAAACTTTTTTTGGCTGGGGTGCTAGGATTCGAACCTAGGGATGTCGGGATCAAAACCCGATGCCTTACCGCTTGGCTACACCCCAACAATCACGACTAAAGCGTCATAATTAGGAAGCGCTATTTTGTCGAGAGAGGGGGCATGTGTCAATGGGAAGTGTTGAATAAATTTGTCCTTGGCAGGGTATAGGGTATATAGGCAAGCGGACGTTAAGTTATTTGTTCTGATAAATCCGTTCGCCCTTGTATCTTAATTCCCATTGCAAAGAGCTACCAAAAAGGTAGCCTTGCATTGGGAATTAAGATACAAGGGCGAACGGATTTAGACGATTAGGGAAAATCAAATCGTCCATTTATAAACAATGATTTTTACTTTGAGGGAATTAGAATTGATGTTAATCCGCTCTGGCAAATCAATAGAACCTACGTTTTGATAATTAATATATTGGATGTTCCAGCCGTCTTGTACTAATCGAGTTAGTCTGTGGCTTGCATCATATGCGCTATTTTGCGGGAGAGTGGGGACAGGTAAACCGCGTATCCAATAATTTAGGTTTGAAACAGGTAATCGCCATCCCATTTGTTGTGCTAATAATGTTTCTGCATTAGGAGCGCTTGCATGTTTACCATCTGCTGTATCCATCGTTACCAAGCCTGGCTGGCCTTGCAGTTTAACCGCATGGCTGCCTAACGGTCCCATCAGCGAAATGTGGTATCGCGGTCCGCGCTGGGTCCAATCTATTGATGCGCTACCTGAGTCTTGTGCGCTGATTGCAGCAACTTTGCCTGATAGTTGCCAATTTTGCAGATTAGCTAGGAGAGTTTCGCGTTGTTTCGTTTCTTCTGCGGTTAATGGTTTAGTTGTCACGGGAGCTTTTGTGGTAGCGCAACCCGCAAGAGTAATAATAAGAACTAATAAAGTAAGTATGAGTGATATTCGACGTGGCACTGTTAATATCCTTTGTTTTTCATCCATGTTTAAGCATAAAATATGCCCAAAATCACAACTTGGCAACCGTCCATGACTATAATTACCATCGGAATAAACCACAAGACTGCGCCTATTACGCTCAGAGAAAAGGTTTATTTTGCGTTAGATAAGCTTGCGCTTTATTTACAGGATTTATTAAACCGCGGGCTCGCTCATGAGGCTGTCTTGCTTTCTACTTGTAACCGCTCAGAGCTTTATTGTGAAGCCGATGATGTGGCTGCTATTCGGGATTGGTTTTGTGCGCAAACAACATTACCAAGACAGGAATTGGAGCCAGCACTATATATACATCGTGGTGAAGAAGCGGTTGCTCATATTATGCAGGTAGCTTGTGGTCTCGATTCCATGGTGCTTGGAGAACCGCAAATTTTGGGGCAAATGAAAGAAGCCTTCTCTGAAAGTTGTGCAGCTGGAGCAGTCGATTCACTTTTTCATCGGCTTTTTCAACAAGTGTTTGCGATAGCAAAAGAAATACGTACCACCACCGCGATTGGTGCTTGTCCAGTGTCTGTTGCATCTGCGGCAGTGCATTTTGTTAAACAGCAAACGGTTGATTTTTCTGTCGCGAATGTTGCATTGATTGGCGCGGGTGATACAACAATGCTACTCATGCGTTATATCAAGACACATCTTGTAAAACCAATTATTTTAGTTAATCGCAATATAGAAAAAGCAAAAGCATTGACGGAAGAATTTGGTGGTATCGCTTATGGTTTGGATCAGATAACAGATGCTCTTACTCATGCTGATGTTGTTTTTTCAGCAACAGGTAGTGCGTTGCCCATTATTACTAAATCGATTATTGCTGAAGCGATGCAGGGACGTGATAAGCCAATGACATTAATTGATATCGCAGTACCACGTGATATTGATCCCGCTGTCGCTGAGTTTAGTAATGTGAATCTTTACTGTATAGATGATCTAAAAGAGATTATAGAAAAAAATCGACAAGGACGTGAACACGCGGGTGATAAAGCGCGTGAAATCATACGACAAAAAAGCGCTAGTTTTATGAGCGAATTGAACTCATTTGATAAAGTATCGCATACGATTCGTTTTTATCGCGGACAAATTGAAGATATGTGTCATCGAGAATTACTGAAAGCAAAACAACAATTGCATCAGGGTTCAGATCCTACGCAAGTGTTGGATTCATTTGCGCATGCTTTCACTAAGAAATTATTACACACGCCTAGTGTGCAATTACGACAAGCAGGAGCAGAAGGTCGATTTGATTTACTGCGGTTTGCTAAAAAATTATTTGCTATTCAAGATCACGAAACAGAGCGATTATGAAGCCATCTATTAAAATTAAATTAGAAAATATTGTTAATCGTTACGAAGAATTAAAAACCTTATTATCAGAATCTACCGTCACTAATGATATGAATCGTTATCGCGATTTATCTAAAGAATATTCTCAACTTGAACCGCATGT
>DAIEGU010000039.1 GCA_027356065.1 Gammaproteobacteria bacterium | reverse complement strand
TGACACATTTGAATTATGCAACAATGCCCCGCGGGGGCAGGGTGGGTATAAACGCACAATAACAGCTTTTTGCTTTACCCCACCAACACATTGTAATTAGGGACGGGGATTTCTTTACCGCCATAAGCGATATCACAATTTCTATCCACTATTTTACCTGGATGAATACCGCCCATATAAGATGCTTGGCAAATATAGAGCGTTTTGCCATTTTCATATCCACCCGGAATTGCATCACCTGGTATACCGCCGAAATTCGCACGGACCCAATTAAGTGGATAAGCGCTGACCATGACTTGGTAGCGATCCATCACGATTTCACGGCCGCCCCAGCTAATGTTGCAGCGATCACCTACCATTTTGCCTGGATGTACACCGCCGTTATAATTTGCGCGACAAACAAAAAGATTTGGGTTGCTAGGTTCGCTGCCGCCAATAACCGCATTGCCAGGGATTGGTTGGCCGGGATAAATATCTATCCATGAAAGGGGAAGGCGAGGCCTAGGTCTTCTTGGATGACTGTCGTGATGACGAGTACCATTTGCCCCAGGTATGTTGACGGATACAGAAACATCTTTGCCAATTCTCCAGTTAATTTCCTGGTTATCATCAGCTGGATAAGAATAAGCAAACACTGTTGATAATCCAAATGCGGCTACAGTAAGAGGAAGTAGATTAATTTTTTTCATCGCATCTCCGATTTAAGTAATAATTTTAGTGGAGGGCTAACGACGAATCCTTGCGAGGTTGCCTTAAAGCTTGCAAATTTTGAGCTATGTTTAATTGAGTTGCAATGGGGCGGTGGCAGAGGTCTCATAAATAGTTATCTTATAAAGCTTGGCGAGCCGAGTCAGGTTTTCAATTAAAAGTTCTGCTCCAAATAAAAAGCCATTTATATAAAGCCAATCTTCCGGTTTAGCTGAAGTGAAGTAAGGCATTAAATTTTTTTTCATATTGACCAGTGTGGGGGCGTGAATATGCATTTCTTTATATTTTTCTGCTTGAGCAGCTTCAATGATGACATCTAATGCTTTCACGGTGTCATCGTTAAATTTCTTTAAGGCATCTGATTGAGTCAAAATGACATCATTATTTTGCATGTGCAAAAGAGCATTACGCATAAAATCGATGCAGCGCAAGATTTCCTTCTCGGCATACAGTGATTGCAGGAACAATTCGGGATCGTAAGATTCACCCAGCGGTTCACGAACGGCTTCTTTGGCTAGCTGACGTTGTTTCATCAATAGGTTAACGATTCCTTCATCTAGTTCTTCATAATTATAAGTTTCATCATTGAGATGGTGGTCCACCATGCAGGCAATATATCGCTCGCGTAATTGCGCTAATGTTTTGCCTTGAATGCGGCGCAAATGAGTGCGGGCATGAATAGGTAGAAAGAATTGTGATACGAGGGTAGCGATAAGGATGCCGATACTAATCTCAATAAAGCGTTCCCCAGCATAAAGAACGGTCGGTTGTTGGCCGAGCATGATGATAGTGGTGGTGACAGCGCCTAGTGTGGCGGCGTAAACCAAATTTTCCTGGGTCGTTGCAATATAGCTAAAAAGAAAACCGGATATACCTATAGTAATGGCGATAGAAGACAAGGAGTTTCCCATGGTGACAAGGGCAATGGTAGCAAATAAGCAGCCGACTAATGTGCCAAGAAAACGGAGGTATCCTTTTTGAATCACGCTACCAACATAAATTTGTGCGCACATAACCACAATAATAGTGATGACTGTCCATTGCCCCCCGCTAAAACCAATTATTTTGGATAGCAAAAGTCCGATAAGAGCAGCGATGGTGGTTTTGATACTGTGGATGAGGCGTTCAATGTCGAAGAAATTACTTAACTTATATAGTGTTCTCATAACTAGTCCGGGACATCGCAATATGAAGTTAGTAACATTCAGAATGGCATAAATGTCTTCTGATCACTATATTTTGATGTGCGGCAGCCCGCTGTTACTGACTCTCATATAATAAACATATATTTGCTTGCTCCTCTCGGAAATATTGAATAGAATGGCGTTCGTTACTGCGGGGTGGAGCAGTCTGGTAGCTCGTCGGGCTCATAACCCGAAGGTCGTAGGTTCAAATCCTGCCCCCGCTACCAAATTAAAAGTGAAAAATTAAAGAACCCCTTTTGGGGTTTTTTACTTTACAGGGCTTGCTTGGATTACTGGGCATGCCCATTTTTTGCGTCGGCAGATAATTATGAAAAAAATTGATCCTGTATTACATGAACAATTATCGACGTTAATAAGTTCGATGGGTTATGAGCTTGTGGGGTATGAAGTTGTCCCTCAAGGTCGCCAAATGATTTTTCGCATTTATATTGATAGCCCGACAGGCTTAACAATAGATGATTGTGGAAAGGTCAGTTCTCAAGTAAGTGCAATGATGGATGTGGCTGATCCTATCCAGGGGCGATATAGTCTGGAGGTTTCATCACCGGGTATAGATAGACCACTATTTGAATTGGGGCATTATCAACGATTTGTCGGTAGTCGTGTGAAGATAAAATTGCATGTACCTATTAATCGTCGCCGACAATACAAGGGTGTGTTAAAGCGGGTAGAAGGAGATAATATTTATCTTCTTATGGATGATACTGGAGAAGAGGTTGAGCTGCCATTTTCTGCTATAGAAAAGGCAAATGTTATTGGAGAGATTCGTATATAGTAACTGGATCCGTGCTTCGGCAGTGTGTAAGTCGGAGCGTGATGACGTTAATCTCTCTGTATCGCCTTTAGATAGAGCGATATTTGAAATAGAAAGTAATGAATAGTATGGGTGTTGCTGGATAATGTATGAGGTCGCGCTATGAACAAAGAAATCTTATTAGTAGTTGAGGCGGTATCCAACGAAAAAGGCGTGGATAGAGAAGTCATTTTTCAAGCTATTGAAGCAGCGCTGGAAACGGCAACAAAGAAAAAAGCGGATGAAGAAATTAATGTGAAGGTTGAGATCAATCGTAAAACCGGTGATTACTCTACTTCCCGTCGTTGGCTGGTGATAGATGATGCTAAAGAAGATGAAGAAGGCGATGATGGCCTAACTACATTGACCCTGAGTGAAGCAAAGAAACGTGAGCCACAGATCAAAGTAGGCGAATATGTGCTTGATCCTATGGAATCTGTCGAGTTTGGACGTATTGCTGCGCAAAAAGCCAAGCAAGTCATCATTCAAAAAGTTCTTGAAGCTGAGCGCGCACAAATCGTTAATGCATATAAAGAAAAATTGCATCAACTTATTAATGGCACAGTGAAAAAAGTAACACGTGACTTTATTGTGTTAGATATGGGCAATAATGCTGAAGCGCTTTTGCCACGAGCTGAAATGATTCCACATGAAGCATTTCGTATTGGTGATCGCGTACGATCATATCTATATGAAATTCAAGCTGACGGTGCTAAAAATCCACAAATTCTGGTTAGTCGAACGCGTCCAGAGATGCTTGTAGAGCTATTCAAAATAGAAGTTCCAGAAATAGGCGAAGAATTAATTGAAATTAAAGCTGCTGCGCGCGATCCCGGTTCACGTGCAAAAATTGCAGTGAAAACAAATGATGGTCGTATCGATCCTATCGGTGCATGCGTAGGTATGCGTGGCTCACGCGTACAAGCAGTATCAGGTGAATTGGGTGGCGAACGAATTGATATCGTGCTTTGGGATGATAATCCGGCGCAATTGGTAATTAATGCGATGTCTCCAGCTGAGGTTGGATCTATTGTTGTTGATGAAGATACCCATACCATGGATATCGCAGTGAAGACGGAACAATTATCGCAAGCGATTGGTCGGCATGGACAAAACGTAAGATTGGCAAGCGATTTAACTGGTTGGACATTGAACGTGATGACCGAAGAAGAAGCCAATGCTAAATCTGCTGCTGAAGGAGAAAAAATCCTTAAGTTGTTTGAAGAAAAATTGGGTGTGGATAGTAATGTAGCTGAAATGTTGACAAACGAAGGCTTTACATCGCTAGAAGAAATTGCCTATGTTCCTGTGCAAGAGTTACTGGAAGTTGATGGCTTCGACCAGGAAATGGTGAATGCATTGCGAGAGCGCGCGAAAGCTGCGTTATTAACGCAGGCAATTGCTGAAGAGCAAGCGCTAGAAAAAGAACCTGCACAAGATTTGCTTGAAATGGAAGGTATGGATAAACACACTGCTTATAAATTGGCGAGCCACGGAATTGTGACTCGTGAAGATTTAGCTGAGCAGTCAGTCGATGATCTGCTTGAGATTGAAGATATCAATATTAATGAAGATCAAGCTGCCAAACTTATCATGACAGCCCGTAAAATCTGGTTTGATGATGAAGCAGCAAAGTGAGGATATCAGCGACATTAAATAAAAAATAATATAAATTAGCCCCAACTGACGGTTGGGGCTTAGTTTTTCTCAGTGTAAATGGTTTGTATTATTATTCCTGCTGAATGGCAGATGTTAGTTTCAGTCATACCTTGAAGTGAAAGGCATAGGCCAAATACATAAAGGTATTCGTGGAGGCTAGTTCGCGTGGTAAAGACAATAGTAAAAGATGCCGAAAATGACGGCGTAGAAGTTAAGCAATTCGCCGAAGAGATTGGCGTCAAGCCTGATCGTCTGCTCGATCAATTCAAAGATGCTGGTATCGAGATCGCGAGTATTGATGATTATGTTACTGAAGAACAGAAACAAAAATTGCTGCGTTATCTTCAACAATATCATCATGGTGCGAAACAAGATGCAGGCCCTGAAAAGATTGTTCTGCGCCGTGCTAAAACCAGTGAAATTAAACTGGGCGGATCACGCAAGACGGTTAGCATCCAAGTTCGTAAAAAACGTACTTATGTCAAACGACCAGATGAAGACAAGAATAAGCCAGAAGAACTAGCGGCCCATCATGAATCTACTGAACTCGTGGAAGCAGCACCATTGACTGCTGAAGCACCAGAAATAGTGCAAGAAGTGATAGAAACTGCGGCACCGGATGCTGTTGTTCCTGCGCAGTCAACGGAAACGCCAACCTCCATTGTGGAAGAAGTGGCAGGCGCTGCTGGAGCAACAACAGAAGAAAAAGCGAAAGCTGCTGTTATTGCAGCTGCTGCGGCTGTTAAACGCAAAGAAAAAGTGCGAATACCTGAGAAGGATGAAGTAGAAAACGATAAACATAAGAAGAAGCGTAAAGTTCGCGAATCACGTGCAGATGATAGAAACTTTGAGTCTTTACTATCACGCGGCGCAGACCTTGGTCGTGTTTTGAAAGTGGTTGATGCTGATGACGATGCTTCCATGCGTAAAGGTGGAAAATCTCGCGGTCATCTCCATGCAAAAGTTAAAGTGCAAGCGTTTACTAAACCAACCGCACCTCAAATTCATGAAGTTGAAATTCCTGAAACGATTGTTCTCGGCGATTTAGCCCAACGTATGTCTGTGAAAGCGGCCGAAGTAATAAAAGCGCTCATGAAGACGGGCGTGATGGCAACCATCAATCAAGTCATTGATCAAGACACAGCCGTTTTGATTGTTGAAGAAATGGGACATAAAGCGAAGACAGTTAGCTCTAATCTTTTAGAAGAACAACTTGCGAAATCTGTTGAGATTGAAGGTGAAGCAAAGCCACGTCCACCTGTTATTACCATCATGGGACATGTTGACCATGGCAAAACAACTTTGCTTGACTACATTCGTACAACCAAAGTAGCTGCATCTGAAGCGGGTGGTATTACGCAGCATATTGGTGCATATCATGTACAAACTCCGAAAGGAACAATTACCTTTCTTGATACACCTGGCCACGCTGCATTTACAGCAATGCGCGCGCGCGGTGCAAAATTGACAGATATCGTTGTATTGGTTGTCGCAGCCGATGATGGCGTGATGCCACAAACAATAGAAGCAATTCAACATGCTAAAGCAGCAAACGTGCCTATCGTTGTTGCTGTTAATAAAATGGATAAGCATGGAATTGATCCAGATCGCGTAAAAACAGAATTATCTAAACACGGTCTTATTGCGGAAGATTGGGGTGGCGACGCCATGTTTGTGCCAATTTCTGCAAAAACGGGTATGGGTGTCGACAACTTGTTAGATTCCGTATTAGTACAAGCAGAAGTACTTGAGTTAAAAGCTGTTGAAAATTGCCCTGCGCGTGGTGTAGTGATTGAATCACGACTTGACCGTGGACGCGGCGCTGTCATGAGTGTACTGATTCAGCAAGGTACATTACGTAAAGGCGATATTATTTTAGCGGGATTGGAATACGGTCGAATCCGCGCATTGTCTGATGAAACAGGTCGGCCAATTGAAAAAGCAGGCCCCAGTATTCCGGCAGAAGTATTAGGATTATCAGGTGTACCGCAAGCCGGTGATGATTTTATTATTGTTGCAGATGAAAGACGTGCACGTGAAGTTGCTACATTTCGCCAAGCAAAATATCGCGAAGCAAAATTGGCAAGACAAGCACCGAAACTGGAAGACTTCTTGCAACGTATAGAAGAGAAAGCAACGACTACACTAAATATCGTGTTGAAAGCGGATGTTTTAGGTTCTGTCGAAGCATTAAAGCAAGCATTAACCGAATTGTCCGGCCAAGAAGTGAAAGTAAATATTATTTCAAGCGGCATCGGTGGAATTAATGAAAGTGATGTCAACTTGGCAATTGCATCCAAGGCAATCATTATTGGATTTAACGTGCGTGCAAATGTAGAAGCCCGTAAATTAATGGAAACGAATAGCGTTGATGTTCATTATCACAACATTATTTATGATGTAATTAATCAAGTTAAGAAAGCTATTAGCGGTGCGCTTGCTCCTGAAATTCACGAGAAGATTGTTGGTCTTGCACAAGTACGGGAAGTATTCCGTTCATCCAAAACAGGCACAATCGCTGGTTGTATGGTATTAGAAGGGCATGTTAAACGTAATCTGCCTATTCGTGTACTACGTGACAATGTGGTTGTCTTTGAAGGTACACTCGAATCTTTGCGTCGCTTTAAGGATGACGCATCTGAAGTACGTGCTGGCATGGAATGCGGTATTGCTGTTAAGAATTACAATGATGTGAAAATCAACGACCAAATTGAAGTGTTCGAGAGAATCGAAGTTAAACGAGAGATTTAGAACATGAAAAGAGGTTATGAGCGCGCACAGCGTGTTGCAGATTTGATTCGAAAAACACTGGCACAAATGCTGTTGCAAGACATGAGTGATGATCGATTTCGCTTTGTTACTATTACTAGCGCGACAGTAACCAAAGATTTTGCACATGCAAAAATCTTTGTGAGTATGTTGATTGACGACGAACAAAAAATAAAAGAAACGGTACTTGCACTTAATCGTGCAAGTAAGTCGTTACGATATAATCTCGCGCATGCTATCAAATTGCGCGTGGTTCCCGAATTAAAATTTGTTTACGATGAATCTACTGCTCATGGCTTTCGAATTTCTGGCTTGATTGATTCTGCAATGAAGAAAAGTGAGAAGTAATAATTACACGCCTACAATAACAGGATCCACCCATTATGCGTCGCCAAGTTCACGGTATTCTTTTACTAGATAAACCAGCAGGTATGTCATCAAACGGTGCATTACAAAAAGTAAAACGTTTGTTTAATGCGAAAAAAGCAGGACATACCGGTAGTCTTGATCCTATTGCAACAGGCATGTTACCGCTTTGCTTTGGCGAAGCCACAAAATTTTCTCAATATTTGTTAGAGTCAGATAAGATTTATTATGTTGTCGCAAAGCTTGGCGTGCAAACAAATACAGGTGATATTGAAGGTGAAGTGATTGCTACCAAGCCAGTTAATGTCACGCAAGCGCAAGTCGAAAAAGTATTGCCAACATTTTTAGGTGAAATTGAACAAATACCTCCAATGTTTTCTGCGATTAAATACCAAGGAAAACCGTTATATGAATTAGCACGTAACGGTATTGAGATTGAAAGAAAAGCACGTCGCATCACGATATTTTCTCTAAAACTCGATGAGTTAACCGATGATACTCTTACATTGCGAGTTCACTGCAGTAAAGGGACTTATATTCGCACATTGGTTGAAGATATTGGTCATCAATTAGGATGCGGTGCTCATGTTATTAATTTGCACCGAATAACAGTCGCATCTTATGGTAATGCAGTGATGTATACGTTACCTGAATTGGAAGCCATTGCTGAGCGTTCACAATTTGCGGGTTTATCTAATTGTTTATTACCTGTGGAAACATCTGTGCAAGCTTATCCTGCGATAAAACTTTCTACATCTGCCGCTTTTTATTTGCGAATGGGTCAACCTGTCCGCACAACACTTTCACAAACAGGCTCATTAGTACGATTATTATCTGAAGATACAAAGTTTCTGGGTATCGGTGAAATAATGGATGATGGTCGTGTTAAACCACAACGCTTGTTGGCAAATCACGACGCAGTAGTGAATGGCTAATCAGTATATAGGTTGAGTAATTCGTTTATGTCATCCTGAACAGGCGTTTTTGCCTGTGAAGGATC
>DAIEGU010000038.1 GCA_027356065.1 Gammaproteobacteria bacterium | reverse complement strand
TTATAGGCGTAACAGGTTTTGATGGCTGTACTTTCTCTGTTCCTTGTAATTGCAGCTTACCACCTTGAGGTTGCACGGGCATTTTTACGTACCCAGGCTTAGTATCATCAGACGGTGGTTGTTTAGGTGGATTAACTAATTTCGCATAATGGTTCGAGTTCGACTGATCTGGCTTCGATCCTGAAGTTGGTCGTGATAGTTCAGCAGGTTTTTCAGTTATTATTCTGCCATAAGGCTGTGTCGTCCCTTTCACTTGTTGAGACACCTCAGGTTTTTTTACCTGCTCTTGTTTTTTCGTCAGCTCAGTCTCCGCTGATTGGATTAAACTATCATAAGCACGACGCGCTGCTTGTAATTCTTCCCCCTCCTTTGCACTACTCAAGCTAACGATTTCAGTGTACTGCTTTTGCAAAATTTCTTTTTCTTTATTTACAAGCTCAAGAAATTTCTTAAAAGCAGCTTCTTTATTAAATTCAGGATTGGATGCATTTTTAATCATGAGCTGAAGCATTTTTTTTCGCATAACTACATTAGCTTTAGCATCAGCTATCCATTTTTCAAACTTTTCTGTGGATGACATTCGTCTATTATCCATTTGCTAAACCCCTCTATATAGTTCATTTAGTTATCATTTTGAGCGAAATGAAGCTTTAATCTAATTCTTATAAGTAATATTATAGTTCAATTATTGCCGGTCAGGCAGATTATTGGCAACTTTCATATCTCCATATAAAGTTTGGAAAAAAGTCAGTGCTGCCAGTGTTGCAGTCTCTGTCCTTAGCACTCTTGGCCCTAAATTTAATGCCGTAAACCCATAGTCTAGCGCGAGCTTAATTTCACTTTCACTTAAGCCGCCTTCGGGACCAATCAACACAGTAATTGATGCATCCAACGATATGTCAGCATCTGTGAAGCGGTTCGATGTATGGGGGGACAAGACAAATTTGAATCCGGCAATTTCATTACTAATCCAATCTGCATAAGCAACGGGAGGCACAATTTCAGGCACTCTATTACGACCTGATTGTTCACAAGCGCTCACAATGACTGACTGCCAATGCATAACGCGTTTTTTTTCCCGCGTTTCATCAAGGCGAACATTACAGCGTTCAGTTAGTAGCGGAACAATTTTTTTTACGCCTAATTCCACTGCTTTCTGCACAATGAAATCCATCTTCTCACCTTTTGCTATGCCTTGTGCCAAACAAATATCTAATGGTGATTCTGCATCTCGCGGCACAAATTGCAGTATTTCAACTTCTACATTTTTTTTGGTTATCTGGGTAATAACAGCATCAAACTCACCACCTTCACCGTTAAACAGGGTAACTGCATCACCTACTTCTGCTCTTAGCACACGGGCAAGATGATGGCTCGCGCCTTCATTCAAAGCAATTCGAGCGCCCGTTTTTAATGGTATTGGCTGAAAAATACGAGGCAAGCTTTATTCCTCTTTTTGGTAAAGTACGAAATCGGCTACAGGGACGCCTCCGATTAAATGCTCCTGGATAATACGTTCAAGCACAGCGGGCGTGCATGAGTGATACCAAACCTCTTCAGGGTAAACAACCGCAATTGGGCCTTGCTGACAAACACGTAAGCAATTGGCTTTGGTACGAAAAATACCGCCTTCACCGGTCAAATTTAGCTCTTTTAGTCTACTCTTTAGATAATCCCATGATTCCAAGCCATCTGCTTTCTCGCAGCATTTTGGGGTCGTTTGATCACAGCATAAAAAAATATGCCGTTTTATAGCGGATAAATGCAGGGATTTGACGCGCTGTTTTAAAGATTCGCTCATTGCAGTGCTAGCCTTGGGATTAAGATTTGCATTATGATATCCGCCCGTTGAATAGGCGCAAGGTAATTATTGTTGTGAACAAGCTTTACATCCAAACCCATGGCTGTCAAATGAATGAATACGACTCCAGTAAAATGGCTGACGTGTTATTGGCATCACATCAATTAGAGAAGGCGACCCACCTTGAAGAAGCAGATGTCGTTTTAATTAATACCTGCTCTATTCGCGAAAAAGCGCAAGAAAAAGTATTTTCAGAATTAGGCCGTTTGCGCGAACTCAAAATTAAAAAACCGCATCTCATTATTGGTGTTGGTGGTTGTGTTGCAAGTCAAGAAGGGGAAGCCATTTTAAAACGTGCCCCCTATGTTGATTTAATCTTTGGTCCGCAGACCATTCATCGTCTTGGCGATATGCTAAATGAACGCAATGCAAAACGAAAAGCCATTGTTGATATTAGCTTTCCTGAAATAGAAAAATTTGATCGTCTGCCAGAGCCGCGTGCCGATGGTTCCGCTGCATTTATCACAATCATGGAAGGCTGCAGCAAATATTGCAGCTTCTGCGTCGTACCTTACACACGCGGTGAAGAAATTAGTCGTCCGCTTGATGATGTATTAGCTGAAACGGTTAGCCTTGCCGAACAAGGTGTCAAAGAAATTACCTTGCTCGGTCAAAATGTAAATGATTATCGTGGACCAACACACGAAGGTGATATTGCTGATTTTGCCTCATTAATTGAATATACCGCTGCCATCCCAGGTATAGAACGTATTCGTTTTACCACCTCACACCCTGTTGCATTTTCTAATCGTCTTATTCAAGCATTCGCTAATGTTCCGCAGCTTGTTGATCATTTGCATTTACCTGTGCAAAGCGGTTCAGATCGTATACTTGCTGCGATGAAACGCGGCTATACTGCGCTTGAATATAAAGCAAAGATCCGTCGCTTACGTAAAGTGCGCCCCAACATTAGTTTATCTTCCGATTTTATTATTGGCTTTCCTGGAGAAACCGACGAAGACTTTGCAGATACCATGAATCTTATTCACGATGTTAATTTTGATTTTTCATTTAGTTTTATTTACAGCCCTCGCCCAGGAACACCTGCCGCACAATTACCTGATGATGTTCCCATGGAAGTTAAAAAAGAGCGTCTTAATATCTTGCAAGCCCGCATCAATCAAAATGCGGACCGTATCAGCAAGAGCATGTTAGGCAGTTTGCAAAAAGTTTTGGTCACAGGCAAAGCTCCAAAACATCCAAATAAAATGGCTGGTCGAACTGAAAATAACCGTACAGTAACATTTGTTGGCGCAGAAGATTTACTTGGAAAATTGGTAAACATACGAATTACTGAAGCTTTAACTTATACGCTTACAGGCGAATTAGAAAAAACATAAAAAAATCCTGTAATTATCAATAGGCTCAATTTGATTTATTTGAAAATAAGAAGATTTCGCTGGAAACATACTTAGGTTTATCGGCTATACTATAAGTGTCGAATAACTAAGAGGATTATTAAATAATTTGAACACACTCCTACATTCAGAAATCTTAACGCTAGCTCCTGAAGACAATCACCGACTATTTAACCTCTGCGGCAAATTAAACGAACACCTCAAATTGATAGAAAAACGCTTGGGCGTGATGATTAAGCAACGCGGCCATACGTTCTCGGTGAGTGGTGATCGCGAAGCCGTAAAAACAGCCTGTGATACCCTAAACAACCTTTATCAGGAGACTGAAAAAGTGAGCATACTCGAATCTAAGGAAATTCATCTTTATCTACAAGCCGTAGGAAAGAAATCGCAGCTTGAAAGTCAGGATACTCACATGGACATTCGTACTAAAAAAGGTGCCATTACTGCTCGCGGTGAAAACCAGGTGCATTATATCCGCAACATTTTGCAGCATGACATCAACTTTGGTATCGGGCCTGCAGGTACGGGTAAAACATACTTAGCAGTTGCCTGCGCGGTACAAGCTCTGGAAACAGATCGTGTCAGTAGAATTATTTTGGTAAGACCTATTGTTGAGGCTGGCGAAAAACTTGGCTTCTTGCCAGGTGATATCGCGCAAAAAGTTGATCCCTACTTACGTCCTTTATATGACGCACTCTATGAAATGATGGGCTGCGAAAAAGTAAATCAACTCATAGAAAAAAATATAATTGAGTTATTACCACTTGCTTATATGCGTGGCCGCTCATTAAATGATTCATTTATCATTCTTGATGAAGGTCAAAATACAACGATAGAGCAAATGAAAATGTTTTTGACTCGGATTGGATTTAATTCAAAAGCAGTCATAACGGGTGATATTACTCAAATTGATCTAAATAATCGTCGTGATTCGGGCTTGATTCATACAAGTGAAGTATTAAAAAATACACCGGGAATTAGCTTCACACAATTTCAAGTTTACGATGTGGTCAGACATCCACTTGTACAAAAAATTGTGGAAGCCTATGAAAAGCACGAAGAGAAACAAGCGCAATTACTAAATAATAATCCAAAATAATATAAAGCCTTTATGTATCACATAACTATTCAGCGCGCTGAAAAGCGCGCTTCTTCACCAAAGTCCTCTTCTTTAAAACGATGGGCAAAATGCGCGTTAGCTAAAAAGATAGAACTGGGTGAAATTACCATTCGTATTGTTGATGAAGCTGAAATGACATCGCTTAATTCAACGTTTCGTTATAAAAAATACCCGACTAATGTTTTGTCATTTCCTTTTACCACGCCAGACACGATAGAACTTGAGATACCGCTTTTAGGTGATATTGTTATCTGTGCGGCTGTTGTGAATAAAGAAGCAGAAGATCAACAAAAACCGGTAGAAGCACATTGGGCCCATATGGTTGTACATGGTATTTTCCACCTGCTAGGCTACGATCATGAAACAGATAATGATGCAGAAATAATGGAATCATTAGAAATTGAAACATTGCAAGCATTAGGTTTTGCAAATCCTTACGAGATTGGAGATAACATAAAAAATTATGACTGATAACAAAAATAAAGTTACCGCCAAACAACGCTCATGGATAGAACGCTTAACCACCTTGCTTGCGCGCGAACCGAAAGACCGTGAAGAATTAATGAAAATGTTACGCGATGCTGAAGATCGCGATGTAGTAAGCAATGAAATGGTAGGCATGATGGAACGCATTTTACATGTCTCGGAAATGCAAGTTCGTGAAATCATGGTTCCCAAAGCGCAAATGACAGTGATAGCAAAGAATACAAAGCTGTCAGATATTTTGCCAATTGTAATTGAATCTGGTCATTCGCGTTTTCCTGTGTTTGATCCAACAGGTAAAGATATCGTCGGCATTTTACTAGCAAAAGATTTGTTGAAATATTGTTTTAACCGCGAACCCGAAGACTTCAATATAAAAGATGTCATACGCCCTGTCATGTTTACTTCACAAAGCAAACGCCTTGACATTTTATTACGTGAATTTCGCACCACACGCAATCACATCGCAATGGTATTAGATGAGTATGGCCGCGTTGAAGGATTAATCACTATCGAAGACGTATTAGAACAAATTGTCGGTGAAATTGAAGATGAATACGATATAGATGAAGAGGACACTCAAATTAAACAGCTTGCTGATGGTTCATTTATTGTAAAATCATCAACATTAATCGAAGAATTTAACGAATATTTTCATTCTACTTTTAGCGATGACGAATTCGATACGATAGGCGGCATTGTGTTACAAGCATTTGGTCATTTACCAAAACGCGGCGAGACTATTAAAATTCATCAATTTCGCTTCAAAGTATTGCACAGTGATAATCGCAGAATTTATTTGTTAGAAGTAAAAATCACTAAATCAAAAAAGAAAGATGATGGAGCGAATTTGTTGTAGTGGATTTTTTTCATCTCAGATATAAACTCAAATCGTTGTATGTATGTGTCATCCTGAACAGGCGCTTTTTGCCTGTGAAGGATC
>DAIEGU010000034.1 GCA_027356065.1 Gammaproteobacteria bacterium | reverse complement strand
CGGAACAACACAGCTGGCATGACACAACTTCATCTCTTGCTGTAATTAGTACAAATGTGGTACTGTATCGCAAATTTATAATCAAAATACCAGGTTTTACCCCATGATTCGTTTCGGTAAATTGACCGACTACGCCATGCTCATTATGAGTCATATGGCTAAGGAACCTCATTCTATATTGAGCGCGACTTCGCTTGCCGAAGTTGCGTCTTTATCGACACCGACGGTTAGCAAAGTTTTAAAAATGTTGGCAGAAGCGGGATTGGTGAGCTCTATTCGTGGTGCAGATGGCGGGTATCGTCTAACGCGGCCAGCTCAGGCAATAAGTCTGGTTGATGTGATCGCAGCAATGGAAGGTGAATTTGCAATGACAGAATGTTGCGAAAAATTAGATACTTGCGTGATCAATGGAAAATGTTTATTGAGAGAAAACTGGCGAAAAATTAATTCCACGATCCAATCATTTCTAGCCGAGTTAACTATTTTAGATATGCTTGAACCCTTATCTTTACCTAATTCGTTGCAAAGGTTGACCCATGGCAAATAAGTTAATAAAAGAAGTTGTCAATCAACACTACCCTTATGGATTCGTTACCCAAATTGAGTCTGATACTCTTTCACCCGGATTAAACGAAGACGTTGTTCGTTTCATTTCAGCAAAGAAAAATGAACCTGAGTTTATGCTTAATTGGCGCTTGGCGGCTTTTCGTCATTGGCAAACCATGAAACAGCCGGAATGGGCGCATTTACACCATCAGTCTATCGATTTTCAAAATATTATTTATTATTCCGCACCAAAATCAGTTGAGGGCGCACCTAAAAGTTTGGATGAAGTTGATCCTAAACTTTTGGAAACTTATAACAAGCTAGGCATTCCATTACATGAACAAGGCAGATTAGCGGGCGTTGCGGTTGATGCAGTCTTTGACAGTATTTCTGTCGCCACAACGTTTAAAGCGAAGCTTGCAGAAGCAGGTGTTATTTTCTGTTCCTTTTCAGAAGCTGTACAAAAATACCCAGACTTGATTGAGCGTTATCTCGGTACCGTCGTTCCTTATCGCGATAATTTTTATGCGGCGCTTAATTCAGCTGTATTTAGTGATGGATCATTTGTGTATATACCGAAAGGTGTGCGCTGTCCGATGGAACTTTCCACTTATTTTCGTATTAACACGGCAAAGAGTGGTCAATTCGAACGTACACTTATCGTTGCTGATGAAAGCAGTTATGTAAGTTATCTCGAAGGTTGTACCGCGCCTATGCGTGATGAAAATCAATTGCATGCAGCGGTGGTTGAGCTCATTGCGTTGGACAATGCGCAAATAAAATATTCTACGGTACAAAATTGGTATCCCGGCGATGAACAAGGCCGCGGCGGTATTTACAATTTTGTAACTAAGCGCGGACATTGTCGTGGTGCGAATTCAAAAATTTCTTGGACGCAAATTGAAACAGGTTCTGCAATCACATGGAAATATCCTAGTGTTGTTTTGCAAGGCGATAATTCTATCGGTGAATTTTATTCTGTTGCGCTGACTAATCATTATCAGCAAGCAGATACTGGCACGAAAATGATTCATATTGGGAAAAACACGCGCAGCACTATTATTTCCAAAGGAATCGCGGCGGGTTTTGGACAAAATGCTTATCGCGGGTTAGTGCGTATGCTGCCTACAGCAGTGAATGCGCGTAATTATACGCAATGCGATTCATTATTATTAAGTTCAACGTGCGGTGCGCATACCTTTCCTTATATCGAAGTAAAAAATGCGAGCGCACGTGTTGAGCATGAAGCATCGACAGCAAAAATTGGTGAAGACCAATTATTTTATTGTCGCCAACGCGGTTTAAAAACAGAAGATGCCATTTCCATGATTGTGAATGGGTTTTGTAAGCAAGTTTTCAAAGAACTGCCGATGGAATTTGCTGTTGAAGCGCAAAAATTATTAGAAGTGAGTTTAGAAGGTAGTGTGGGATAACGAAAGAGCGTTCCCTTCCCCCTTGTGGGGGAGGGCTAGGGTGGGGGGTGAAAGAGACGAAGGTGAAAAAATGTTAATCATAAAAAATTTACAAGCAAGCATTTACGATGAAAAGCAAAATGTAAAACCTATTTTGCGCGGTGTGAATTTAGAAATTAAACCGGGCGAAGTGCACGCCATTATGGGCCCTAATGGTTCTGGTAAAAGTACGCTTGCGAATATACTGGCAGGCCGTGAAGATTATCAAATAGAAGATGGTAGTGTTTCATTAAATGGTGAAGATTTATTAGTTCTTGCTCCCGAAGAGCGTGCGGCACGTGGTCTTTTTCTTGCATTTCAATATCCAACGGAAATACCAGGCGTGAATAACATGTATTTCCTACGTACGGCATTAAACAGTTTGCGTAAACAAAAGAACTTACCACCGCTTGATGCGGCAGATTTTCTTGCGCTCATCAAAAATAAACTAAAAGAAGTTGGGTTGAACGAAACGTTTTTGCATCGTGCAGTCAATGAAGGGTTTTCAGGCGGTGAAAAAAAACGTAATGAAGTTTTACAAATGTTAATACTTGAGCCTAACTTTATTATTTTAGATGAAACAGATTCTGGTCTTGATATTGATGCATTACAAATGGTGGGACGTTCTGTCACTAGCTTGCGTAATAGTGAGCGTAGCATTTTAGTGGTTACCCATTATCAACGTTTGCTTGATTACATTCAGCCAGATGTCGTTCATGTCATGGCTAAAGGAAAAATATTGAAATCTGGCGATAAAAATCTTGCGCACGAACTTGAAGCAAAAGGATATAGCTGGATAGAAAATGAGAGTGAATCATGCTAACTGATGCTTTTCATAAGCAACAATGGGAATCATTTCTCGCAAATGAATTGCCAACACGCAAAAATGAGCGTTACAAATACGCTGATTTTTCTTGTCTTAAAGATAAAGAATTTTCATTAGCTAAACGTTGTGACGATGAATTGATTCAAGATGCCATACATCAACATCGTCTTCAGCACGGCGAAAGTATATTAATGGTTTTTGTAAACGGTTATTTCATGCCTATGTTATCTGACTTGGCAAAATTGACACCGAATGTTATTGCCTGTCGTTTGCAAGATGCATTGAACGACCCTCACCATGCTGACTTAGTTAAACAATATGTGGCAGAAAACATTGATACAGGTAAATATCCTTTTGCAAATTTGAATACCGCTATCGCAACCGATGGATTATTTTTTTATTTACCCAATCATTGTGAAGTAGACTTACCATTGCATTTGTTATCTATCGCAATTGATGAAACAGAATTTTGTACGTATCCAAAGCATGTGTTTGTATTGGGTGAAAATAGCAAATTAACTATTGTAGAAGAATTTTTTTCACATAAGCAGCAAGCTTATATAATGAATGAAGTTAAACACATCACGCTTGCCAAGGACGCTAAACTGAATTACTGCAAAATTCAAAATGAAGGAAGATTGGCGATACATTTGGCGCATATTTTTCTTCAACAAATGCAGAATAGTTTTGTCACGGTTACTAATTTTTCTTTCGGTGCGCAATTTGCTCGCGATGATTTAGTCGTGTTGTTGAAAGAACCGGGCGCTAAATGTAAAACAGCAGGTTTTTATCGCTTGCGTCAATACGATCAATATATTGATCATCATATTGATATTAGCCATGCTGCAACACATAGCACGAGTGAAATGTTGTATAAAGGGGTGTTAGCTGAAAAATCACGTGCGGTATTTAATGGTCGATTGTTAGTAGAAAAAGATGCGCAAAAAACACTTGCGTATCAAGCGAACCATAATTTGTTATTGTCTAATCAAGCAGAAATTTATTCAAAACCCGAATTAGAAATTTACGCAGATGATGTAAAGTGTAAACATGGCGCAACAACAGGCCAGCTTGATCAAGATGCACTGTTTTATCTGCGCGCACGCGGTATTAATAAAGACGATGCAATTAATATTTTGTTACAAGGATTTGCTGAAGAAATATTACAGCGTATTGATCATCCTGGTATTAAATTGCGTGTTTTGGAAATGATGTCATGATAGCAAATACAAAACCAATCGATATATTAGCTGTGCGGCGCGACTTTCCGCTTTTATCGGTGACTAATCGCAATAAGCCGGTGGTTTATCTAGATAGTGGTTCTTCGGCACAAAAACCGCAATCGGTTATTAATGCGATGGCAGATTTTTATCGAACAGGTTATGCA
Organism: Gammaproteobacteria bacterium; assembly: GCA_027356065.1. Taxonomy (GTDB): domain Bacteria; phylum Pseudomonadota; class Gammaproteobacteria; order DSM-16500; family DSM-16500; genus Aquicella. Next base: position 22,140 of record DAIEGU010000034.1, on the reverse strand, counting down.
AACATACATCGTGGTATTTATGAGTTAAGTGAAAAAGCGAGTCAGCATTATGAAAATGTACGTGCAGAAGTAAAGACATTTATTAATGCGAAAAGTGCGGATGAAATTGTTTTTGTCCGTGGTACAACGGAAGCTATCAATTTAGTAGCACACAGTTTTGGTCGTACAAATTTAAAAGCTGGCGATGAAATATTAGTAAGCGAAATGGAGCATCATTCCAATATTGTTCCGTGGCATTTATTAAGAGAGCAAATTGGTGTTATTCTTAAAGTTATTCCCATCACAGATGATGGTGAGATCAACATGGATGCTTATCGAGCTTTATTTTCTCCACGAACAAAAGTTGTTGCAATAACACAGGCATCTAATGTGTTGGGAACAATTAATCAAATAAAATTAATGACTCAAATTGCTCATGATCATGATGCAGTCGTTGTGGTTGATGGTGCGCAAGCAGTACCACATATGCCAGTCGATGTATCAGATTTAGATTGCGACTTTTATGCTTTTTCGGCGCATAAATTATATGGTCCATCCGGTGTGGGTGTTTTATACGGTAAACAAAAATGGTTGGAGCAAATGCAGCCTTATCAAGGCGGCGGCGGGATGATTGAATCAGTCACATTTGAACAGATTACTTTTGCAAAATCGCCGCATAAGTTTGAAGCTGGCACACCGGATATTGCCGGTGTTATTGGATTAAGCGCTGCAATGAAATACATAGATACCATAGGCAAAGAAGCGATTTTTACTCACGAGCAAGCATTGTTGCATTATACACAAGCAAAATTAGCGGCTATTCCTGGGTTACGAATTATAGGTACAGCAAAGTCAAAAGTAGGTGTTATTTCATTTGTACTTGAAGGCATTCATCCGCATGACATAAGAACAGTGCTTGATCATGAAGGTATTGCTATACGTGCGGGACATCATTGCGCGCAACCTATCATGCAGCGATTTAACGTACCTGCTACGGTGCGCGTTTCACTTGGCATATATAATACAGAAAAAGATATTGATGCATTAGTTGATGCTATTCAGTTAACAAAGAGGTTATTTGCTTAATGTCATTACGTGAACTTTATCAAGAAATGATTATAGATCATGGTAGAGCACCGCGAAATTTTGGTGCACTTTCTACAGCTAATCATTGTCAAATGGGACATAATCCATTATGCGGTGATAAATTAACGTTGTATGTTGTTGAGCAACAAGGTGTAGTGACAGATATTAAATTTGAAGGAGCAGGTTGTGCTATTTCAGTTGCCTCTGCATCTTTAATGACGGAAGCTATTAAAGGGAAAAAAATAGACGATATCGAAAAGTTGTTTTCAGAATTTCATCATTTAGTAACTGAAGGAAAAGCGGCAACAATTGATCTAGGTAAATTAGCTGTATTTGGCGGCGTTGCGGAGTTTCCCATTCGTGTAAAATGCGCAACACTTGCATGGCACACGTTAAATGCAGCGCTACATAATAATTCAGATCCAGTGACGACTGAATAGTGAGGTAATTAATGAGTACAGAAATTACATTTAATGCATCGTTTAGTGCAGCTGCCTGCGATTATATTAAAAAAATAATACAAAGAGATAACGGTATCGGATTTCGTTTGTCTGTTAAAAAAACCGGATGCTCTGGTTATTCTTATTTTCCAGAAGTGATTCAAGAAATAAATCCTAGCGACATTTTTTTTGAAATTGAAGCCGGTATCAATATTTATATCGATACGAAATGGCTGCATTTGATGGAAGGTTTGAAAGTCGATTTTGTAGAAGAAGAAATCGCAGGATTAAAACAAAAACGATTGATATTTATCAATCCAAAAGAAGCTGGCCGTTGTGGTTGCGGTGAAAGTTTTCATATCGAGTGAGGCATGTTGTGCGTGAAACAGCAGTAGAAGTTAGAAGAGAAATTGAAGCAACCCTGATTCCATCTGGCGCTAAGGTGACATTACAACCTGGTTCGCAAGTATTTGTGACGCAGGCATTAGGTAATTCATATACGTTATATGTGAATGGAAACTTGGTGCGCATTGCTGGTAAAGACGGTGATGCTATTGGGTTAGTGGTGTTAGATTCACCAGATATAAATGAGATAGAGGGTTCAATCGAAGATAAGGTTTGGACGCAATTAAGAACATGTTTCGATCCTGAAATTCCAGTGAATATCGTTGATCTTGGTCTTGTTTACGAATGCAATATCCTGCCTTTGGGTAAACATGAAAACAGTGTGCATATTACGATGACATTAACAGCCGCGGGCTGTGGCATGGGGCCTGTGTTGCTTGCTGATGTCGAAGAAAAAATTCGTCAAATTCATCATGTCACGGATGTGAAAGTGGAGCTGGTTTTTGATCCACCTTGGACGAGAGAAATGATGAGTGATGAAGCGAAGTTACAGTTGGGGTTGTTGTAGTCAAATATCATCAACAGGTTCGCGAAATGGAGATATATTCTGGTTGGGATGTATTCTTATTAAGATGTCATCCTGAGCAGACTGTTTTTTAGTCTGCGAAGGATCTAATGCTAATGAAAAAGATCCTTCGCAGACTAAAAAACAGTCTGCTCAGGATGACAAAACTAAATCAAAGTAAGAGGAAAGAGAAATGTCCATTCAAGATAAAATAAAGCAGCAAGTAACTGATAATACCATTCTGCTTTATATGAAAGGTAACGCTGAATTACCAATGTGCGGTTTTTCTGCTCGCGCAGTTAATATCTTAAAATCATGTGATGCAAAATTTGCAACAGTTGATGTATTGCAAGATGAAGAAGTTCGTCAAGGCATCAAAGTTTTTTCAAACTGGCCAACCATTCCGCAGTTATATGTAAAAGGCGAATTTATTGGTGGCAGCGATATCATGGCTGAAATGTTTGAGTCGGGTGAATTAAAGCAGTTAATTGATACTGTGCAGGGATAACTTGTCATCCGTGTATAGGTTAGGCAATCATTGACGGAATTAGCCAAGGACATTCCCTCTCCCGCCCACTATCTTTAACTAGTTAATAAAGGTTGCAGCGGGAGAGGGTTGGGGTGAGGGTGAATCACTATTTCTTAGCATATCCAAGATAGCTAAGAAAACATTATCTATATCTTCTGTCCATCCGCTTGTAATTTCCTTCATGCAAAAATACTTCTGCTTCAGCTTGTTTGTTTCGGTTGGACGAATCTTTACGTGAAAATGGAAAGCAACACCATGAAGAGGTTTGTTTTTGTTTTACTTTCTTAAATTGTGTTTGATCTGCATTGTGTTGTGCGTTTTCTTTTAATTTTTGTGGATTTTCTGTATTAGACGTGGCTTTTGTTTGAACGATTTGTGCAATACCTTCGATATCTGTGCGGATTTTTTTTATTTTATTTTCATGATCTGATTTTGTTTTGCTATGTTCAAGGGCATCGAGTTTTTCTCTAGCTTCATCTCTACGCTTTTCCAATCTCTCTCGCTTTTCCATTTGAACTATCGTTTTATTTTGCGCAATAGCATTTAATTTTAATTCACCACCTTTTCTATGCGTTTCCAATCTTTCTTGTTTTCTTTTTTCACGCTCTTTTTGCGAATCTCTTTTTAGTAAATCTCGTTGAAATCTCCTCTCTAATTCCTGCTCATGCGCAGTTGGTTTTGCTTTATTGGCTGGAACATATCGTTTTTTTGATGATTCTAATAATTGATTTGTTAGAGCTAAAGTATTTTCAGATTTATCCTTCATTTCTCTTGTGAGCTCATCCAAAGAAGTCAATTTGTGTGCATTGTCTTTTTGCTTAGGTATCAACGTTTCAGTTGTTTCAGTTTCATTCGCATCGCTTTTTTTCCCAAACATTTTCTTCCAAACAGATTTTTTTTTCTTTCCAGATGATCTAGTACTAAACATAATAATTTCTCCATTATAGTGACGGATTGTTTTCTCGCGGTGTTGCATGAAGGGTAAAACTAAAAATAGTAATTATTATTTTGCTGAAATCTTTTTCCACCAAGCCATACGAGGAAGATAAAGTAAAAGAAAGAGTAAGACGGCAATGGATAATCCAACAAAATATAATCCAAATGAAATGGCAAGCCCAACTGAAGCCGTTGCCCATAAAGTAGCAGCAGTAGTAAGACCTGTTACGTAATCTCCTTGACGAAAAATAATGCCGCCGCCTAAAAAGCCTATGCCTGTAACAACTTGTGCAGCAATTCGAGAAGGATCTGCACCATTAATATAATAACTAAGAATGCCAAACGTGCATGCACCTAATGCAATAGCGCCATACGTGCGAATACCAGCAGAAACAATATTGCGATGTCTTTCACGTTCCCAGCCAATGAAACCACCGAGAAAAGTGGAAAGAAGAATGCGGAAAAACATTTCTAATGATTCTGATAATGGAGGTGCAGGTATTGGAGCCATTACATGTTCCTTATGGACTAATTACTCATGGTTTATTCTTTTTGGCACATGGATTTAACAATGTCAATGTGTTGACCACAAGATCTGATGCAGAGAATATAAGGCGTCAATTTGCCATAATGATGTCGCGCATACGCGCACAAACTTTTTGCATGACATGAATGTTATGAATGCTGGATAAATGAAAATAGGCGATCAAGCCTTCTTTGAAAAGATAATGTAAGTAGGCGCGTGAAAAATTTTCGCACGTATAACAACCACAATTTGGCATGATAGGATTATTATCTTTTGCGTATAAGCTTTTTTTGATTAAGATGCGTGGATTTTCGCCGTTGTTTTCAAATGCTAACCAACCATCACGTTCAACGATTTCACCATAATATAAAGTACCATGGCGTGCATTACGTGTTGGCGCGACGCAATCAAATACATCAATACCTTTTGCGACAACATCGATCAAATCTTGCGGGCCAAGACCAACGCCCATGGTGTAACGAATTTTATTATCAGGCAGCATAGGTCTTATCCAATCAATAATTTCGCAAGTTTTTGGCATATCAAATCCAATGACTTCGCCACCTATTCCAATACCGTCTAAGTCTTGTTGAAGAATGAATTCAGCACTTTGTTCGCGTAAATCACGAAAACTTCCGCCTTGAATAATGCCAAATAAAGCTTGATGAAAGCCATAGGCTGATTGAGGGTCCTTTTTATGGGTTTCTATTGATGTTAACAACCAACGATGAGTGCGATCTAATGCAGCTAATGCAGCTTCGCGACCACCTGTTTCAGGGGTGCATTGATCAAAAGCCATGATGATATCAGCACCAATGATTTTTTGAGCTTGAATTGACGTTTCAGAATTCAAATGAATAATTTTTCCAGTGACGGGATGTTTAAAATGCGCGCCTTGCTCATCGATAATACATATCGTGCCATTCTTCGAGAGACTTAAGACTTGAAAACCACCACTGTCAGTTAGCATGGTTTTATGCCAACCCATGAAATGATGCATGCCGCCTACATTTTCAATGATTTCCATACCCGGAGTGCATAGCATATGATACGTGTTGCCGCCGAGAATGATTTGACTGCCGTTTCTTGCTAAATCATCAGGAGTTAAATAATTTAACATGGCACGTGTGCCAACCGGCATGAATGAAGGCGTTAAGACTTCACCATGTGGCGTTATCATGCGCATTACCCTTGCAGGTAAACGAGAATGTTTTTTGACGACTTCTGAATGGTATGAATTGAACATGCCGCGGCATTATATAGTGAATTTGGGGATATTTGAACTATGAATGAACGACAATACCGTTTTTTCGATAAAATCTGTCTTGGCATAGACCAAGCAATGAGAGCATTGATGGATAACGCAAAAACCAGTGGTGTGCAAAATCCGGCGAAGGGAGTGGAAGATATTGTTTTAAATGATGAGCAGCGTAAACATTCGGCTGCATTAATGCGAATTAATCATGCGGGTGAGATATGCGCACAAGCACTTTATCATGGTCAGGGTGTTGTATCGCGTTCGCCCGAAACACAAGCGAAGATGCAACAAGCCGCGATAGAAGAGGGTGATCATTTAGCATGGTGTAAAAAACGCTTGGATGAATTGGACAGTCATACGAGTTATTTGAATCCACTTTGGTATGTAGGGTCATTTTGTATTGGCATGGTGGCAGGCATGATAGGCGATAAATGGAGCTTAGGATTTGTTGCGGAAACGGAACGGCAAGTGATTAAGCATTTGAAAGGTCATCTGCATTTATTGCCGCAACAAGACCAGCGCAGTTATACGATATTGGAACGTATGGAAAAAGATGAAGCGAAGCACAGAGATGAAGCAATTGCCGCGGGTGCTCACGAGTTACCTGAGATGATTAAAAAAACCATGGCGATTACATCGAAAGTGATGGTGAAGACAGCATATTGGGTTTGATTGTCTCTGATGTCATCTCTATTTCTTCTTGTTGAACAAATCTGAATGCGTGCCCGTTCTAACAAAAATGACTACTTTTTCATTAGGAATTAACTTATAAATTAATAACCAATCAGGCTCAATATGAAGTTCGCGATGTGTTTTCCAATTTCCTACTAATGAATGATCGTTACAATGTAGGCTTAGTTTCTTTTCTTCCTCTATTATCTTCATTATTTCTTGTAATTTACCTAGATTTTTACCTCGTTTTTTTGCCAGTTTTAAATCACGTTTAAACTGATTAAGATATTCAACTTTTAACATGCAATTAGCCTAGATTTTCAAATATCTCATCCACACTTTTAGCTTTACGTGTTTTTCTTTTATCGGCATCGTGCATGGCCTTGATAGTTTTTTTGTTAGGGATTTTTACTTCAAATGGCAAACCTTTATGTAAACAGACTTGCTTATAAAACAACCGAACAGCTTCAGCAGATGTTAATCCTACTTCGTTAAGAATATTTTCGGCTTCTTTTTTGAGCTTAGGCTCAATGCGTGCATTTACGGTGGCTTCTTTATACATATTAAATACCTCTCATCAATGTATAACATATGTTATACATAATATCAAGACGGCCTTCAGTGGGAAAATGTTTATTTTTAAGTAGTTATCAGTATTTCGAAAAAATATTCGCTCTCCCAACTACAATGTATTGTATAGCTATATTCTGGATGGCAGCTAAAAGCATGCTGGTATGACAAAACTTGCAGAAATGCTGCTTACACGTAGGATGAGGAAGAACTAACTAAACCACCTTATACATAATCACAATGGCGCCGATTTGAATTAGCCAAATGACCCATACTATTTCCATGAAATACGGAAACCAATGACGTCTTGCAATCCAATAAAGCACAGCGGGTATAAGGCTAAACACAATGGGAATGGTAAGAAGCGCAATTAAGCCTTTAACTAAATTACCTGCTTGACCAACAGAGAAAACATCGGCTAATACTTGTGAAACCCATTCATGTGCATTCAATAACAGCTGCATTGCTTCATGTGCGTAGGACATAGATAAAATAACAACAATGCTGAGAGCAACAATCGCAATAAGTTGCTTAACCATAACTAATTCCTTGTTATTGGATGAAATATTTCATAGAAGGTTAATCAGAGCCTCTTTATATGTCAAATTTTTATTCCCACGCCTTTCTTTAATAATGTCCAAGCCCAGAAAAACATGACGACAAATAAAGCGCTAACTAATCCGAAACCAAAGTAAATGTTCAAATCAGATATACCTAACAATCCATACCGAAACGAATCAACAATGGCAAGAACTGGATTAAACATGGAAATGGAACGCCACAATGGTGGTAGTTGATCTACAGAGTAAAATACGCCGCCAAGATAAGTGAGTGGCGTTAATACAAATGTAGGAATGAATGAAATATCATCAAAACGTTTTGCATAAATAGCATTGATCAATCCACCTAGCGAAAACATCATTGCAGCAAGGACTGCCATGAAAAATACAGTGAAAGGATGCATAACGGGAATATGGGTAAACAATAATGAAATCAAGATGACAATAATACCAACCAAAATACCGCGCAGCGCGCCACCCAGCATGAAGCCAATTAACGTAACAAAATTTGACATGGGTGATACCAACATTTCTTCAATACTTTTATTAAATTTAGTGAGGAAAAATGAAGAAGCCGTATTTGCATATGCGTTTGTCATGACAGACATCATCACAAGACCTGGCACGATATATTGTATATAGGCATAACCATCAATATGTTGGATTTGCGAGCCAATAAATTTTCCAAAAATAATAAAGTAAAGACACATCGTAATCGCGGGTGGTAATAATGTTTGCGACCAAATACGCATAAAACGCAAGATTTCTTTGCTAAGTAATGTTTGCAAAGCAATGAGATTAGGATAAAAACCGGTTCTTGAAATCATAATGTGCCTATCTTTTATGGGTTGAAATAATACGAATAAATAATTCTTCCAGACGATTTGTTTTGTTACGCATGCTAGAGATAGTAATGTTTTTTTGCGACAAAACATTGACTAGTTCATTGATAGATTGTCCACTATCAATTTCAATTTCCAGTGTTGTATCGTCTACTAAGCGATGTTTATAACCATCGATAGTTGTTAAATGATCAATAGGATGTTTGAGATCAAGTAAAAGTGTTTGCACATTAAGACGATTAATTAACGATTTCATATTCGCATGTTCAATGATTTCACCATGATCAATGATGGCAACATTTTTGCAAAGTTGCTCAGCTTCTTCTAAATAATGCGTCGTTAAAATAATGGTGGTGCCTTGCGCATTGAGTTTAGTTAGGAATTTCCACAATATATGACGTAATTCGATATCAACGCCAGCAGTCGGTTCATCTAATATCAATAATTTTGGTTCATTCATCAGTGCGCGTGCAATCATCAAACGTCGCTTCATGCCACCTGATAATTTCATTGCAGGTTGATTATGCATTTCCCAAATACCCATTTCTTTCAAGTGTATTTCCATACGTTCAATAGCAATTTTTCTTGGGATGCCATAGTAACCCGCTTGATTAATGAGAATATGCGAAATTTTTTCGAACGAATTAAAATTTAATTCTTGTGGAACGATACCAATTAATGATTTTGCTTCAGCAAGATGCGTATCCATGTCTTTGCCAAAGACCAATACTTTTCCTGACGTTTTATTGATAAGCGAAGATATAATGCCAATCGTTGTTGACTTACCGGCGCCATTTTTTCCTAACAATGCAAAGAAGTCGCCTTGAGCAACATCAAGATCAATGCCTTTTAAAGCAGTTAAGCCGTTGGAATAAATTTTCGTCAATTTTTTAACTGATAGTGCTGTCATGCAATTTTTCCGCTAATTTATGCGTTAACATTTGTAATGCTTTACCACGATGACTGATTTTGTTTTTCAATTCTGGTGAAAGTTCAGCAACACTTTTTTCCAATCCAGGTAAATAAAAAATAGGATCAAAGCCAAATCCTTTCTCGCCGCGCGGTTCACGCAAAATTTCTCCGTGCCAAATACCTTCACAAATAAGGGGAACAGGGTCCTTTGGATGTAACATAAAAACTAAAACGCAATGATAACTCGCTTGGCGTTTGTCATCAGGTATCACGGCGAGTTCAGCTAATAGTTTTTTATTCTTTTCTTCTGCGCTTACATTTTTACCCGCATAGCGAGCGGAATAAATACCTGGGGCGCCATTTAATGCTGCGACAGCGAGACCTGAATCATCAGCAATTGCAGGCAAGCCTGTTAACTGGCATGCATGTCGTGCTTTGATAAGCGCATTTTCTACGAAGGTCAAGCCAGTTTCATCAGCATCAATAACATGAAATGCTGATTGCGGAATTATTTCATGTTCAAATGTTTTAAACAATTCATTGAATTCATGAATTTTACCTTGGTTATTACTTGCCAGAATTATTTTCATTAAATTCTCTTTATCCAAAAGCCACTCTGAGACCCATACTCATCAGCGAATTGACCAAAAGAATGATCAGTAGCTGAAGAATAATGAGTGCAGCGATAGGTGAAATATCAATGCCACCAATTGGCGGAATAATTCGACGGAAAGGACGCATAATTGGCGAAGTAAATTGATATAACATTTGATTCATAGGTGAATATGGCTGGATCCAACTCATAATTGCTTGCAATAAAATGGCGTAAAAGAATGTTTGTATCAATAGTTTTAAAGCATCAGCAAAAGCAAGAATGAATAATCCCACTATATTGGGCAAACCAAACGTAATTGAGGAAATAGCTAAAAATTTAATTAATTCTAAAACGATAACAACAATAAGCGTAGAAAATTCAATTCGCCCATAATTAGGAATGATTTTTCGTAGTGGTCTAATGAGAAAATCAGTTAATTTAGTAATAAATTGAGTAGTAGGATCAAAATAATTTGCACCCACATAAACGAGAACAAGACGAACTATTAATACAAAAATATAAAGATCGAAAAGTGTGTTAATTAAAAATAATAACGCTGCTCGGCCTGTATCAGGCATAAAAACTCCTTTCTATTTAATAGACTTCTTTCCAAACCTACGTATTTTACTTTATTTCTTTGTTGCATTGGTTTTTCCGCTGCTCATTTACTCCGTGTAAACTGCGCTGCTCAAAACCAATGCGTCTTGAACTAAAGCAAAATACTTGGTTTGGAAAGAAGTCTAATATTTATTCGCCATTTCTTTTGCACGTTCAATCGCTGCTTCTAATGCTTCTTTCATTAAGGCAGAAAAATTATGTTTTTCTAACACAGAAAGAGCTTTTTCGGTAGTACCGCCGGGTGAGGTAACATGCTGTCTTAATTGCGAAGGAGAATGTTCACTTTCAAGGGCCATCTGTGCAGCGCCAACAGCCGTTTGCAATGTTAACAATCGTGCAGCCTCTTCCGGTAAACCAAATTCTTCTGCTGCTTGCTGCAATGCTTCCATTAAGAGAAAAAAATAAGCAGGACCACAGCCAGAAAGCGCAGTCACCACATCCATTAATTCTTCTTGTTTCACCCAACAAGTGACGCCGATAGTGTCAAAAATAGATTCAGCTGTGTTGCAATCGCCTTCTTTAACAATAGCGTTTGCGCATAAACCAATAGCGCCTAGACGTAATTGGGTCGGCGTATTTGGCATTGCGCGTATGATAGGTACATCCACTAATGCTGCTCGTGCAATGCTTTCTATTTGCACACCTGCTGCGACAGAAATAATTAATGGTTTACGTTTCGAAATAATGTCTTGCACTTCTTTCACTACGTCTATAAGCACAGTTGGTTTGACGGCGAAGATAATCACATCGGCAAATTGCGCAGCATGATGATTATCAGTTGTGATATGGATATGAAAATCTTTTTTATATTTCTGTAGGCGAGGGTCGTGTTTTGCCGTGGCCCATAATTTATCAGCGGGATAGCCACTTTTGATTAACCCCGCAATAATGCTTCTACCTAAGTTTCCTGCACCGAGGATAGCAATGGTTGGCAACGGATTTTGTTGGCTCATCTCATATAGTCTCACGCAAGTAAAAAGTAACTAAATTTCAATAATATACAGCTAACAAACATAAAATCGCCAATATAAATAGCAAATAAGGGTTTGATAAGTAATTAGTACTACAATATGTACTTATATACACACAAAAAACGAGAATTCAAACTATATGTTTAGTACTAAATATAGCTTTATCAGCAAAACTAAGAAGCCAGCTGAACCTAAAAAAACAGCTTCCAAAAAGCCGCCGATGATTACCTATGAGACTAAAAAAACTCTTGGCATAGGTAGTTTTGGTAAAGTAGAAAAAGTTATTTTACATTACCCAGAAAATTCAGGTGATCTGCTTTCTCAAACAACAAAGGATTACATTGATAACAACGAATGGGTATTAAAAACGATTTCAAGAGATGAGTTTTCAAGAGAACCGATAATACTTGCAAGATATCAACCAACTTTTAAACCGTTTTCAATTAATAAAAATATAACAGGCTGGTTTACCAAATTACTACCTGGTGAAATGCTTGACGATTTAAAATTAGATTTTTATCAAACGTTGGATTTAATAAATAAAATTGTATTAGTTTTAAATTTGCATCACCACAATACACCTTCTACTGGCTCAGCAGTGATACATGGCGATATTAAAGAGCTAAATATACTGGGCAACTTAAAGGAAGTAAATTTTACTGACTATGGTCTTTCGCTTGAAGTAGATGACGACCCTGATATAACGGTGCAACGTTCTATTCCCTTTTTAGCAGGTTATTTTGCACCCGAAGCGATAGAGGGCAGATGGGGTATCAAAACAGATATTTATATGATTGCTTACGTGATTTCTGATCTTATAAAAAAAATAAATAGGCAAGTGCCAGATACAGACCCCAATGTAAAATATTTTATTAAACACTTTATTACTCGGATGAAAGCAGAAGAGTACAATGAACGTCCTGATAGTGATGAAGTATTAAAATTTTTTCATACATTAAATCTTTTTTATAAAGTAAACAAATCAGCAAGTCCTGCAAACGAAACAGAACATAATAACCTTAAATATGAATACGCAGCAAAGCTTGCTTTGCTTGCACATAACCAATGGAACAACAAACTAGATTCTAGTGATACGAAGACATGGCAGAATTATGATTTTGCAAAACGTCCTGACGTTAATCGTTTAATTGTAAAATTAGCAAATGAAGATTCACAACAGGCTAGTCTGAGTAAAATTAATTTTGCAAATATCACTGATGAAACACCATCAAAGGTATTGGAAATATTAAATCGTTACGAATTATTAAATAAAGAAGTAACAATTGCATTGATGAACAATCAACAATTACGCAAAGAAATTATTGCTGTTGGCTCTTATCCCTTGGAACTAATACCCAAAATACTATCAACATTTAGTAATGAAATACCAAAACCACAATTAAAACAAATGTTAGATTATGTTGCAGCAATGAATATAGATTTAGATTTAACATTCTTAGCATCATTACGCGGCCCATTAAAAGATCGTAGAGAAACAGCAATATTTATTATTAATCGCTTAGTAGATGGAGCTAAAACATCTGAGGATGTAAATTTAATTAAGCAAAAGCTTGTAGGCTTAGGACGTGCTAATCAAATTGATTATCTTTACAAAAGACAAGGCTTCTTTAAATTCAGTATCCATAATCATAAGCACAACAATGAAAAAGTGTCAGGTACGTTGGTTGAGCTGATGAAATCCATCGATAAAAAAATGGCTCAATTAGACCAAAATACATCCCTAGCGCCAACAGGACGTTATTAAAAACAAAAACCCCTCTTGCGAGGGGTTTCTTCGGGCGGGAGATAACACATAACACACACGGTCTATCCAAAACTAGTCACTTTCAGCAACGGTTTTTGTTTTAGGTGTTTCTGCATTTTTTTCACTTTCTAAAACATTAAACAAGTTGTCATATCGATTGTGCGCGCTCCATGCATACCACCCATCAGCGCCAGCTTCATTAACTGCTCTAAGCTGTGCCTTTATATATTCCAATGTTTTTGTGTGAGACATTCGATAATGGTAGTTAGAAAGTTCAATATAAGCATACACTTTAATAGGTATTTCACTTTTAAATTGTTTCTTGATGCTGCTTAGAGAACCATAAACCGTTTCATATGGTGTATTAAAGTGCTGTGCAAACGGTGTGAAGTGAGATGGATAAACCATAGGGCAAACCGCATCCACCGTTTGTGAGAACAACTTTATATTTTGTCCTATGTATTTAGATTCACCATAACTTGCAACACCGAATACATCTATTTCTAATGGCACATCTTCTGGAAGCTTACTTTTGTACCATTGAATGATCGCAAAAATCTTTTTTGCATTTTCAGGTGAAGGTTTTTGTTTGCTACTGTAGCGGATGTAATCCAATTGAATTTCATCTGCGCCCCAATCAACTGCTTGTTTTACAAGTCTATATTTACGCTGCCAACGTTCAGGATTATCAACTTGCTCAGGTTTTGCGCCATCTGGAAACATAATAATGCGTGCTACATACTTGATGTCATTATCACGCAAGAGTTGAAGATTTTTTTCGTATTGTTTAGAGGGGAGGAGTTCGAGGTCAACAACAAATGTGTCAACTCCAGATGCTTTCGCGCGCTTTATTAAGTAATTGAGAAAGTGAGTATTTTCGAAATTCCATTGAGTGATGTAAATACCTTTAATTTTGCTAGCATTCTCAGCGTTTGCCACTGTGGTTAAAGCGATTAGTGACACAAAGAAGAGCGCCGTCCTTAAAAGTTTGGTAATCATGGTTGGCTGCCTGTTTTTTTAATATCCCTATATAAATATATTTATAACCTAAATTGGGGCTTTATGATTATGGTACAATACAGGGGTTTTAAAGGCTTAGCGGTCACCAAAAATTGCTGTACCAATTCTAATCAACGTTGTTCCTTCAGCAATAGCTGCTTCAAAATCATCTGACATTCCCATTGATAACGTATCAATGTCTTCGTATTGATTGCGTAATTTTTTCCAAAGTAAAAATAATTCATGATGTGCCTGTTTTGCATTTCGAAAATTATTTGTTGGAGCAGGAATTGCCATCAGTCCACGCAATTTAATTTGTGGTAATTGTTGGCATAGCGCAGCAAGTTTAAATACATCATTTTCTTTGATGCCTGATTTACTCACTTCATCACTAATGTTTACTTGTATACAAATATTAAGTGGCGGTAATGAAGAAGGACGTTGATCATTTAATCTTTTTGCAATCACATCGTCTGCAACACTTAATACCCAATTAAAACGCTCAGCGATCTTACGCGTTTTGTTACGCTGTATTTGGCCTATGAAATACCAAATAATATCTTTCTCCGTTAACGCATCCATTTTAACCAACGCTTCTTGTAAATAATTTTCGCCAAATAAACGTTGCCCTGCTGTGTAAGCTGCGTTTATTTTTTCTATAGATTGTGCTTTGCTTGCAACTAATAATTTTACTGAGCCCGCTATGCGTGCATATTTTTTTTCATACTCTGCGATTTTATTTTTAATGTTAGTTAAATTGTCAGCGATAAGCATAGTTAGTCCTACAATAACGTGAGATATTTCATTTTGATTTTAACCACTTTCCTGCTATGGTACGCACATATTTCAGGCAACTGTAAGGGACTAAGATGCCAAGAAAAGGAATTATTATCGGTTTTGGTAATATGGGTCGAGTGCATTATGATAATTGTCAGAAATTAAAAGATGTTGAAATTACCGCAGTAATCGATTCTAGTGACGTTGCAGTAGGATTCGCAAAATCAGTAGGGTTGTCAGCTTATAAATTATTAGATGAATGCAAAGAAGCAAGCGCAGCTGATTTTTTTGTAATTTGCGTTCCAACCGATGAACACTATAAATATTTAGAAATAATTATTAAACAGTATAAAAAGCCGATTTTTGTTGAAAAGCCCGCTGTTAGAACAATCGAAGAAGTTCGTGCATTAGAAAGCCTAGCTAGAGATTATCCTTTTCCTATTTTTGTCGGTGAAGTTGAACACTACAATCCACGCATGAGTGAATTTTTAAAACTGCACGAGGACCCTAGTTATTTAAAAATCTCGAGAATGGTTAATTTGCCTTACTTTCTAAAAGGAGCGCAACCTTGGTTTCTCGAGCAAAAACGTAGTGGTGGTCCTGCGCTTGATCTTATGTATCATGACTTAAGTTGCGCGATTAGCATTTTTGGAACACCTGTGCTGGGAAAAGTAACCGCTACACAAACAAAATATAATTGCGTTGATGAAGTAACTGCTCAGTTTCAGTTCCAACATTTCAATGCTGAAATTAAAGCAAGTTGGGTGTCTGAGGATACGGATCATCCTATTGTTACGATAATTGAAGTTGGCAAACGTTACGGTGCTCAGCCGTTAAAAATTAGGATTGATGATTACTTATTAAAAGATAAATTGCTTAGTGATGATGCTTATTATTTAGAACTTGAAGCATTTATTCGTGCAATTGAAACAAACAAAGTTGAGCATCCATTAGGAGAATATTTAGCAGTCGTTCAAATTGCTAATCACATTAACGATAAAATTCAAAAACAACAGCAGTTTGCTTCATCAAGCAATCCTATCTCAGCATTCCAAATACCCGTACAAACTAACAGAACTGCGCATCTTACTTTAGTAAAAAGTGGAACACCGGATGAAGATACTAAGATGTATGTCGTACCTGGAAGAGGATGATAGCTATATCGCAGAATCAAGCAGCTTTAATAAATGAAAACTTACGTTTTGACACCAGGCCCCCCGCACAACAAGTGCGGGGTTGTGCATGTCAGTACGGGCTAACCAATCAACACAGGCCCTGCATTGCAGATTTCATCACTCACATTAAAGCGATTAAAGTTATCAATAAACTTTTGAATGAGTGTACGTGTATTTGCATCATGCGCTCTGCTATCTTTCCAATTCTTGATTGGATTTAACAATGCGCTATCAACACCTGATACTTCTTTTGGTATTGCAACATTAAATCCAGGCAGTATTTCATATTCAGCATGTTTTAACTGGCCGCTAACAATGGCACTCACAATGGCGCGAGTGGTTGGAATTGAAAAACGTTGGCCGCCTTCACCATGTGCCCCTCCAGTCCAGCCGGTATTTACCAGATAAACATCGGTGTCGTAATTTTGTAAACGCCTCATCAAGAGATCAGCATAAACTTGTGGTGGACGTGGGAAAAAGGGCGCACCAAAACAAGTACTAAATGTGGGTTTAATACCACTGCCTTGTCCTACTTCAGTACTACCTACCAGTGCGGTATAACCACTTAGAAAATAATACGCAGCTTGCTCTGGGGTCAGTTTTGCAATAGGGGGAAGTACGCCATATAAATCGCAAGTTAAAAATAACACGGCATTCGGTTGTATTCCGCGATTTTCTTCAACGCGCTGAGGAATATATTCACGCGGATAAGCAGCGCGGCTATTTTGGGTCAAACTTGCATCGAAATAATCGGGTTCTTTTGTTTTTGGATCGAGTACAACGTTTTCGATGACAGAACCATAACGAATCGCATTCCAAATCAAGGGTTCGCGTTCTTGTGAGAGATCAATACACTTTGCATAACAACCTCCCTCAAAATTAAATACACCTTCTTCACCCCAACCATGTTCATCATCACCAATCAGAAAACGATCAGGATCAGCGGAAAGCGTCGTTTTACCTGTGCCAGATAAACCAAAAAATAATGCGGTATTACCATCTTTACCTATATTTGCAGCGCAATGCATAGGCAAGATGTCGTGGGTGGGTAAAATGAAATTGAGCACAGAGAACATCGCTTTTTTCATTTCGCCGGCATAATACGTTCCGCAAATAAGAATGCGGCGTTTACTAAAGTTTAAAATGACTGCTGCATCACTATTTACGCCATCTTCTGCGGGACTCGTTTTCAAACCAGGTGTGCTTAATATTGTCCATGGCGCAGACTGCAATTGTTTTTCTTCTTTTTCCGGGCGAATAAATAAAACATGGGCGAATAAATTGTGCCACGCGAGTTCGGTGATAACGGTGACTGGAATACCGAGGTTTTCATCAGCACCCACACGTAAATTAGAAACAAAATGAGAATCTTTTGTTTCTAGGTATTGATGGGCTTTTTTCCAAAGCGCATCAAATTTTTCAGGACTGATAGCTTGGTTAATTACATTCCAGTCGACTTGGTTTTCGGTTGTTTCATCACGAACGATAAATCGGTCTTTAGGTGAACGTCCTGTTCTTGCCCCAGTTTTAACAACCAAAGCTTGATTGGATGCCAGTTCTCCTTCGCCACGGAGAAGTGCTGTATCAACTAATTCTTCGATTGATAGGTTTACATGGGCTTTCGAGTGCATATTCATCACCTCACTTGTGGAATAAACCATTCAGGGGCTCCTTTCTAATATAGGTTATGCAAAAGTCTTTGCATTGGTCCTTAAGGACCCAGACTTAGGACGGCATTGTACATAAAGTTGGCTCAAGAAACTAATCGAAATGTGGGGTATAGTCGCCCCCGCCTTGACCCCCGCAAGGGGGCAGGGGACGTTCTAATTAGCGAGACAAGATAACACGATTAATTCAAAGGCTTGATGTCGCAGCTTCCCTGGCCTTGGCTATTAAGTTTGACCATGATGTGGGTATTACGAGTGAAATCAAATTTTGTCTGGCAATCGAAAACAGGCCCCTACCCGGTTACCACGTGTACCGTTTAGATAATGTGGGCCCGAAAACGAGGTTCACTGTCATTCCTGACAGTGCTTAAGATAAGCCCGCCAGCCTGCTGTTCGATACAATTGCGCTTCTAATAAAGGGTTGTCCGCTGCAATGATGCCGCGACCGGTAATGATAATATCACTGCCATTTTCAAAAATAGCTTTTTCGGGGGTGATGTATTGTTGGCTTAATGTATCACTGCCGCCGCTTAAGTTTATGCCGGGTGTCATGTTTATCCACTTTGGCTCGGAAGATATAGCATGTTGGGTAATAAAACCAATGACAAAATCAGGAAATTGCTCGGCCATTTTCAATGTTGCTTGAATATAATCTGTATTCATAAGATGTCCGGCTGAACTCATTTCAGCAAGCAACAATAACCCGCGATTTTTTTTTCTTCCCAGTTCTGCTAACCCTTGCACAATGCCAGGTCCTGGCAAGCTGTGAGCATTGGTAATATTTGCCCAGTCAGCAATGCGATAAGCACCGCCTTCATACTGATGTTTGACTGTATTTCCAATATCAGCAAATTTTCTATCTTCAAATAATAAAAATTGATGTTTCAGTGCGAGTGTTGTCAACTCCGTTAACAGTGTAGGCGTGAAATCATGAATGATATCAATGTGAGTTTTGAGCACACAAATTTCAGGGCCTAATTTATCTGCAAGTGCTAACAATTCAGCAGCAGAAGTAACATCTGCTGAAAGTGCAAGATTGGTTTTTTTATCATCTAATAATTGAAATAATTGCGCGGCCAGAGGTGATGCACATGTTTTTGCGCGGTCGCTATAACTCAAACGTTTCATGATTAACTGACCTTTCTATGTTCTGATAAAAAATGCTGAATAATAATTTGCTCTTCATGTTTTACGTGTGTTGATGAGTGTAATGTATGTAATATTTCTGATAAGGAAAATACAGTGTGTAAACGATATTTCTGCGAGAGAGTTTCTCGCCCACCTTGCTCGCGATCAATCAGCGCAATTAAATCGGTGATGGTAAGCTCAGCTTGATGAAGTTCATTTGCAGTTTCAATAATACTACTGCCGCTAGTGACAATATCTTCGATGATTAATGTTCGTTCGCCAGATTTGAATTCACCTTCAATCATTTGTTTTGTGCCGTAATCTTTCTTTTCTTTGCGGCGTATAATCATAGGAATATTGTGAGAAAGAGATAAACAAGTTGCAATCGGCAACGCGGTGTAAGGTACGCCGCAAATTAAATCAAATGATAAATGACGCGCTATGTCCCACATGGCATCAGCAACAGCACGCAATACATCAGGATAAGAAATAATTTTACGCAAATTAATATAGATAGAAGAAGTTTGGCCGCTTTTCAATTGAAATTCGCCAAATTGAACAGCACCAATTTGATAAAGCGAATGAATAAGATCTTGATGTTTAGTCATGGAAATAACCTGTAAAAAACCTCATTCCCGGAAGGAACGAGGTTAATTTGTTAAGCAGCAACAGTTTCTTCAGTCTTACATGTTTCAATTAAGCCAGCTAATTTCATTGCACGTGCCATACGCGTCACGCCAATACCGCCGCCAAAACGTTCAAACATGGCTATGTTTAAATAGTCATCCAATTCTTTCATCACGCGTTCTTCACCAAATGCGCTAAACAATAATTTTGCATATTGTCCTTCTGAAATGGTAAAGAAGTTGTGACGCATTTCTTCTTCATTGGTTGAACGTTCAGCTGAACCTATCGTTTCCATGCCATACAAAATCACATCAACTTTGTTGTAGATGCCTGATTTGTCATGACGCATGTTCCAAAATGGATGTGTGCTTTGTGGAAAATATTCTAGACTTAATGAATTTCCAAAATCACGCTGCATCATGAGTTCTTGTTCAGCTTTAATTTCATCTACACCATATTTTTTACACATGTCTAAATAGGTATGAGAAGCTGGGCGTGGAAAGCCGAGGTATTCTAACAATTCAGATTCAACACGTTTTAATTCATCCATGCCGCCTTTCGCTTCGAATTCAAACATGGGGAAAATTTTGTCGTGACGTCCTGGAATTGGGAATGGTTCGTTACGATAACTCGTGGTGATACAAAAAACCCCGGGAACGCCGGGGTTTTCAAGGATCTCTCTTTCGAGCCACATTTGGCCAGTTTGCGGAAGAGGATAATTGACCCCGTTAAAAATAAATTGAGTAATGGTTTTTGGATCTTCACATGCAGCTAAGATAGAGAGGCGTGGTTGTGCGGGAACTTCAATGTATCCCTTTTCATCTTGGAAAAAATGACGCATTTGTTTGATAAGCTGATTATAAGCAAAGATATCTTGCACGGTGCTTCCTCCTGAAAAGTTATGCAAAATTGTACTGGGCAAAATCTTTGGGATTTTACAGACGGTTTTTTAATCTGACAAGAAATTTTTTCGAAGTACAATATAATAGCTAAATAGGTCAATGAAATTTCAACAAAAAAGCCACTCAAATAGTCTATAATTAATCAGATGGGTTAGTTTTTTAGGTATAAATGATGAAATATCTTAAACTAATTGGATTAATTATTTCATTATTATCAGCCGCTTTCGTGCTTCAACCCGTTTATGCTGATCCTCCATTGCCGACACCAGTTGGCAGGGTGGTTTGGATAAAAGGATCATTGAAGGCAACGATGCCCAATAATGAACAACGATTATTGCAAAAAATGTCTGTTATTTACTTGAGTGATATATTAAGTACTGATCAAGCTAGCCAAGCCCAAGTCGTTTTTTCTGATAATACGCTGTTAACTTTTCGTCCATCGACAACACTTTCCATCGATAAATATGAATTTAAACCCAGTACAAAAAAAGGATCAGTAGGTACCTATGTCATGTCATTGGTAGAAGGCGGTTTCCGTACTATTACTGGCTTGATTGCACATAGCAATCCAAGTGATTACAAAGTAAATACCCCGGTTGCGACCATTGGTGTGCGTGGTACTGACTATGCGGTGTATTTTCATAGCGGACAATTATCCATGGCTTATTACACCGGCTCACCGTGTTTAAGTAATAAGCAAGGTACATTATGTTTAACGACAGCCGTTCCTTTTGGTAGCGTATCAATAGGTGGTGCACCCGTTGCACTTACAACGCAACCTGCCGTTTTTAAAGAAAAACTCGATGTTGTTCCCGTCAAGATAACGCCATTTGTAAGCTCGGTTGGCGGTGGCCCGACTTCTTATTCCACGCAACATAATACTAGCGGTCCTATCACCAGTTTTTGTATCTCTCAATAACTGTCCCCAGAAAATATTTATTGATAATGAGAATCATTCTCATTAATATCAGCCCACCAAATAATTAGTGAGGATGAAATGTCATGGCTTTTAGTAGTAGAAAAATGCTCGATGCGATGAAGCAAATGGAAAAATTTTCAATAGCGGATAGTGCAGATGATGAGATTACTATCTTGTTAGCCGAAGAAAAAAATCAATTAGCGCATTTCACCGAAAAGCAATCGAGCCATATTGATTTCTGGATTGCAGCAGAGTTTGTTTACAATCTCGTTAATACTTTAACGGAAACAAGTTATACGACTGCAACACTAATTACCGATATCGGTGTACCAATAGCTGCATCTCTAGGTTATGCAGAATTTAAAGCTATTCAGCCAGTTTTCTTAGGTATGTCACCTGTTGGCATGGGTGCAGGTTTTTTTGTTGCTCTTCTATGTGCGCTTGCTGAAGCACGTTCTCATCAAGTTGAAAGTGAGCATTTTGCTCATGCAAAAAAAGATGAACGTGATAAAGAAGAGCAGTCCCATTCCATTGATATGAGTGATTACGATGAGGATGTGCCTCAAAAAGAAATAAACAGCGACCTAACTTGGAATCAATCCATGTTATCAGGAATTCATTATGTTTCTGATACGTTCAAAGGTATCAGTCCTGTATTGCTGCTGTCCAAATTAGCGGGATTAGATAAATTGGATTTTTGGCAGCGTGGTTTGTCCTACGCAGGCATGACTATATTTAGCGCGGTGGGTAATAAAAGAGAACTTACCAATACTCGTA
>DAIEGU010000160.1 GCA_027356065.1 Gammaproteobacteria bacterium | reverse complement strand
GTTTTTAATACTTTATTGTAAAAAGCTGGATTGCCACGTCGCAAAAAACGCTCCTCGCAATGACGTGCTAACTCGCAATACATCCTTTTTCCAAAAGGCGTTGACATTTATTTATTCAATAACGTCCCCGCAATGGGGAGGGCTAGGGTGGGGGTGAATAAAATGAATAATAAGTGGGAGGAACAAAATCAATGCGCATATTTTTATCTCATCAACAATTTACCTACCCCATACACTCCTGATAAAAATGATTTCGCGACAATAACTTTAAAGCCACTTTAGCGGCAGTATTAACTGTGTATAAATAATCGCTTAAAGACAACGAGATCAAATTGATTCAAAGGACAATAAACAATACAATGCTTACCTACAAAACCACTCACGACATATATATAGATAGTCGATTAGAGAAGAAGAGAATAATTCATGCTATCGGAATTTATTGCCCCGTTACACGTCATTTTTTATATCTTCGCAGCCGTAGCATTTTGCTCTGCGGTGTTGGTCATTACAGTAAAAAATCCAGTCCGTAGCGTGTTATCACTTGTTGTTACCTTTTTTGCAATGTCCGGCATCTGGATGATATTGCGTGCAGAATTTTTATCGCTGATTTTGCTATTAGTTTATGTGGGCGCCGTCATGACATTGTTCTTGTTTGTGGTCATGATGCTAAATATTGATAAAGAAGATAAGCGTAGTGGGTTTGTGCGCTATCTGCCTTTTGGCATTATGGTAGTTTTACTCATCACGGGTATTTCCATTGTTGCTGTTGGCCCTGCTTATTTTGGTCTTGCTGAAATGCCGCAACCAGCTCCGCTGCCTGCAGACTATAACAATACTCAGCAATTAGGTTCAGTGCTTTACACGGTTTATGCTTATCCATTTGAAATTGCGGGTGTCTTGTTACTTGCTGCCATTATTGCTGCAATTACATTAGCGTATCGTGGTCCACATCGCCGTAAGGTGCAAAATCCTGGCGCACAAGTCGCTGTTCGCCCGGAAAATCGTTTGCGCATCATCAAAATGCCATCTGAACCAAAGCCAGGAACATCACCATGATTTCATTGACGGAGTTTTTAGTCCTTGCTGCATTACTATTTGGATTAGGCATTGCGGGCATTATTCTAAATCGCAAAAACCTGATTACTTTGCTTATGTCTATTGAATTAATCTTACTGGCGGTCAATACCAATTTTATCGCTTTCTCGTATTTTCAAGGCAATGAGATTGGACAAGCATTTGTATTTTTTGTTTTAACGGTTGCAGCAGCAGAAGCGGCAATTGGTCTTGCCATTTTAGTCGTGTTATACCGAAATCGAAGAACAATAGAAGTACAAGACATTGATGTTTTAAAAGGATAACAACGTGCAGCAACATCCTCTGATTTGGATAGCATTAATTATTGCATTGTTGCCTCTCGCAGGTGCATTGACCGCTGGATTATTTGGTAAAAAAATTGGTAAAACATGGACGCATCGTATTGCTATTACATGCGTAGGTATTTCATTTTTTCTATCTTGTTACTTGTTTAAACAATTTGTGATGAATAGTCATCCGGCGATTGATGAAAGTTTATATACGTGGGCGACAGCAGGTTTAGTCCGCTTTGACATTGCATTTTTGCTTGATCGATTAAGCGTGGCAATGTTAGTCATCGTTTCATTCGTGTCTTTGATGGTGCACATTTATACGGTTGGATACATGGCTGATGATCCGGGTTATCAGCGTTTCTTTAGTTATGTTTCTTTATTTACGTTTGCCATGTTTATATTGGTCCTCGCTAATAATTTCTTACTGCTCTTTTTCGGTTGGGAAGGTGTGGGTCTCGTATCTTATTTATTGATTGGTTTTTGGTTTGACCGTGAATCAGCAAACTTTGGTAGTTTAAAAGCATTTCTGGTAAACCGAATTGGTGACATTGGTTTTCTACTCGCAACAGCTGCTATTTTAATGTATTTCGGTACCATCAATTATCACGATGTGTTTCGCCAAGTTCCTGCTGCGGTAAACCAAACAATGCCATTGTTCCATCACAATATACCTATCATCACACTTATTTGTATTCTTTTGTTTATTGGTGCAATGGGTAAATCTGCGCAAGTTCCATTACATGTGTGGCTGCCTGAATCGATGGAAGGCCCTACGCCTATTTCAGCATTGATCCATGCGGCAACCATGGTGACTGCAGGGATTTATATGGTTGCACGTATGTCGCCTTTATTTGAATATTCGCCTACAGCATTGAGTTTGATTTTAGTGATAGGTGGCACCACAGCATTCTTTATGGGTTTATTAGCTATTACCCAATATGACATTAAGCGTGTGATTGCTTATTCAACATTATCTCAATTGGGTTATATGGCTGTTGCGTTGGGTGCATCTGCTTATGATGCAGCAATTTTCCATCTTATCACTCATGCATTCTTTAAAGCATTGCTCTTCTTGGCGGCAGGTTCTGTTATCGTTGCTTTGCATCATGAACAAGATATGCGAAAGATGGGTGGTCTTGCTGCTTATTTACCTGTTACTTATTTAACATTTGTAGCGGGTGCACTTGCGCTTTGTGCCATACCGCCATTCTCTGGATTTTATTCAAAAGATATGATTATTGAAGCGGTCAAATTAAGCCAGATACCTGGGGCAGAATATGCTTATTTTTGTGTACTGGCTGGTGCGTTTATCACACCGCTTTATACTTTTCGTGCGCTGTTTATGACTTTCCATACTAATGATCGTACTGATCCTGCGCTACGTGATCATATCAAAGAATCGCCGTGGGTCATTTTGGTGCCTTTAGTGTTATTGGCGATCCCAAGTTTATTAGCAGGACAAATGCTAATAGATAAAATGTTATTTGCTCATCCTACATTACTAAGCGATACCATTTTTGTATTGCCCGAGCATAATGTTTTAGCGCGTATTGCTAATGATTATCACGGTGCAAAAATGATGGCATTGGAAGCGGGAACTACCTTGTCATTTTGGTTAGCGATTGCTGGCGTATTAACTGCATGGTTGTTTGTCGCTGTTTATCCACGCTGGTCACAAGCATTCAAGCAACGGTTTTCTGTGTTGTATGCAATTTTAGTACGTAAGTATGGCTTTGATGATTTCAATCAAGTCGTTTTTGTGCGTGGTACACAAGACGTCGGTCATATTTGCTACGATGTGAGCGATGTGAAATTAATAGATGGTATTGCTGTAAATGGTTCCGGACGTGTTATTCGCTGGTTAGCGCAAAATGCCAGACGTTTGCAAACGGGATACATTTATCATTATGCACTTGCAATGGTGCTTGGTATTTTAGTTTTCTTAATTTGGTACGTCATAGGCTAATGTATGGTTGATCAATTTCCTTTGTTATCGATTTTAATTTGGCTTCCTATTGTTGGCGCTGTGCTTTCGCTTTGCACCGGCGGTGATAAGAATGCAAATGCTGCTCGTACTATCGCGGTCATTACTGTGATTGCTAGCCTTTTATTGTGTGTTCCACTGTATCTTAGTTTTGATCCCAGTCGTTACGATATGCAATTTGTCGAAGATCACTTATGGATACGTGCCTATCAAATTCACTATGCGCTTGGCGTAGATGGTATCTCGCTAGTGATGGTGATGTTAACTAACTTCACTGGCTTGCTCGTGATCATTGCTGGTTGCCATACAATTAAAAAACGTGTTGCGCAATACATGGCAAATTTTTTAATTCTGCAAGGAACTATTATAGGTGTGTTTTGCGCTACCGATGCCATTTTATTTTATGTATTTTGGGAAGCCATGCTGATTCCTATGTATCTTTCGATTGGTATTTGGGGCAGTGCTAATCGTTCTTATGCTTCCATCAAGTTCTTCTTGTTTACTTTCCTTGGCTCGGTATTGATGCTGGTTGCACTTATTTATCTCTATAATCAAACCGGCAGCTTTATGATACAAAATTTCTACGGTTTGCCATTGGGTGTGACAACAGAAATATGGTTGTTTTTAGCATTTTTATTAGCATTTGCAGTCAAAATTCCCATGTGGCCAGTACATACCTGGCTGCCAGATGCGCACACGGAAGCGCCAGCGGGTGGTTCTGTTGTTCTTGCTGCACTGATGTTGAAATTAGGCGTTTATGGTTTCTTACGTTTTAGTATGCCTATCACGCCGCTTGCTTGTATAAGACTAGATTGGTTAATGATAGGGTTGTCACTGATTGCTATCGTTTACATTGGCTTGGTTGCGATTGTGCAATCAGACATGAAAAAGTTAATTGCCTATTCTTCGATTGCACACATGGGATTTGCATCACTCGGTTGTTTCATGGTGTATGACATTGTGTCGCATATGCATTCATTACAAGATGCTTACATGAGTCTTGAAGGTGCTGTGATACAAATGGTTGCGCATGCATTTGGTTCCGGCGCGATGTTTCTTGGGGTTGGACTTTTATCTGAGCGATTTTACAATCACAGTCGATTAATCAAAGATTATGGCGGTGTTGCTCATACGATGCCAATTTTTGCTGCATTCTTTATGTTGTTCGCTATGTCAAACGTTGGATTACCTGGTACAGCCGGTTTTGTCGGTGAATTTATGG
Source organism: Gammaproteobacteria bacterium (assembly GCA_027356065.1). Taxonomy (GTDB): domain Bacteria; phylum Pseudomonadota; class Gammaproteobacteria; order DSM-16500; family DSM-16500; genus Aquicella. The sequence goes on along the minus strand of DAIEGU010000160.1, from coordinate 467 downwards.
TCATCATGAGTGCATTTCAAACTCACTTTACCGTTGCCGTCATTGCAGCACTCACATTAATTCTTTCTGCATCTTATACATTGTGGATGTATAAACGCGTATTCTTTGGGCCTGTTAGCAATGAATATGTTGCTAATTTTCAGGATGTGACGTGGGCTGAAAAAATAAATTATGTATTGCTTGCTGTAGGTGTATTTTTTATTGGTCTATATCCACAACCCATTATTAATGTTCTAAAGGTTTCGATAGGACATTTGTTATTACAAAGCGTACCGCAAACGTTAGCGTTGAATGCGACAAGTAAGTTATTTGTTGGATGATTTATATAGTGTCACCTCGTTGTCATCCTGAGGAGCTGTAGTCTCGTTGTCATCCTGAGGAGCTGTAGTCTCGTTGTCATCCTGAGGAGCGTTTTTTGCGACGAAGGATCTCCTGATATAGTCTTACCGCGTATTAGGATCCTTCGT
>DAIEGU010000026.1 GCA_027356065.1 Gammaproteobacteria bacterium | reverse complement strand
TCTGGAGCGCTTGTTTGTTCACAAAGATATTCATACTCTCAAACATTCGCAAAAAATGCGAACCCCGAAATAACAGAGAGATTTACTTCCCAATACAAAAACTAGAAAAAATACGACCTAATAAATCATCCGCCGTAAATTCACCCGTAATTTCAGACAAAGCAAGTTGTGCAAGACGCAAATCTTCTGCAGCTAGTTCTCCTGCTTTTCTATCCGACAATTGCCGCAACGCATCTTTGACATGAGCATGTGCTCGATGAAGGGCATCAAGATGACGACGGCGTGCAAGAAAAATACCTTGCTCTTCTTGTTTAAATCCAACCAAGGATTTAATACGCTGTTTAAGCAAATCAACACCATCACCTGTTTTTGCTGATAAATAAACAACAGAATGGCCTTGTTCAGAATCACTGCTGGGTGTTTGATTAGTTAAATCAATTTTATTACACACAAAAATAACCGGTCGCGATGATACAATTTCAGGTAATTCCAATTCTTTCATATTTTTTGAGTGATAATTATTTACATCAACAACATATAAAATGAGATCTGCTTTTTCCATTTCATGATGCGCGCGACGAATACCTTCTTGTTCAACAATATCATCACTGGTTCGCAATCCCGCCGTATCAATAATATGCATAGGCATATCATCTATTAAAATATAATCTCGCAAGACATCACGTGTCGTACCAGGGACATTAGTTACAATTGCAATTTCCTTACCGCTTAAGCAATTGAGCAAGCTTGATTTACCGACATTGGGTTCACCCGCAATAACTGCCGTAATACCTTCACGCAAAAAACTGCCTTGTTTTGCTTTCTGTAAAATAGCAGTCAAATGTTGCTGAATTTCTTCCATGCTATTAACAATGTTTTTATCATTTAAAAAATCAATTTCCTCATCGACAAAATCAATCGATGCTTCCACATACATACGCAGATGAATAACTTTTTCCGTCAGCGTTTTTATTTCTCGAGAAAATTCACCTTGTAATGAGCGCATTGCTAAACGCGCGGCGTGTTCTGATGATGCATCAATCAAGTCAGCAATTGCTTCGGCTTGCGCTAAATCAATTTTGCCATTTAAAAATGCACGTTCAGAAAACTCTCCCGGTCTTGCGAGACGAATTCCTAATGACAATATGCGTTGTAATAACAAATCCACTACAACAGGGCCGCCATGCCCATGAAGCTCAAGTACATCTTCACCGGTAAATGAATGTGGATTAGGAAAAAATAGGGCAATTCCTTCGTCTATCACATTATCGTTTTCATCATAAAAAGGTGTGTACGTAGCTTGGCGGGGAGGCAATTCACATTGAAGTAGCAGGGGAATAATTTTTTTAACGCGCAAACCAGAAACACGCACGATAGCAACCCCACCTCGACCAGGTGGGGTTGCTTGTGCTGCTATTGTGTCAGTGTGGATTACTTTCATTGTAATTTTTCATTTATTTTTTCCCATTCGTGGCTTTATCAAGACGACGCATGATATGCCATTGCTGCAAAAGTGACAGCGAGTTGTTAACAAACCAATACAACATTAAACCTGCCGGGAACTTCGCAAATAAAACCGTGAATAATAATGGCATAGCCATCATTACTTTTGCTTGTACTGGATCTGGCGGTGGCGGATTCAAACGCTGTTGCGCAAACATGGATATGCCCATTAACAATGGCAAGATGTAATAAGGATCTTGTTGTGAAAGATCATGTATCCATAAAAGAAATGGTGCTTGGCGCAATTGCACGCTTTCAACTAATACCCAATACAATGCAATGAACACAGGAATTTGAATCAAGATGGGTAAACATCCACTCATGGGGTTTACTTTTTCTTGGCGATAAAGATCGAGAGTTGCTTGCGTCATTTTTTGTTTGTCATCGCCATAACGTTCTTTCAACGCTTCAATTTTAGGTTGAAGACGTTTTAAAGAACTCATTGAACGATAACTTTTAGCAGATAGCGGATAGAATATTAATTTAATGATGACAGTAACAAAGATGATTGCCCAACCCCAGTTACCTATCAAATCATAAATCGTTTGCATCAACCAAAAGATAGGCAAGGAAATAAACCAGAACCATCCATAATCTATGGTTAATTGCAGCCATGGCGCCGTTTTCTTTAATTCATCACCAATAGCAGGGCCTGAATACAACTTAGCTTCCGTTGAAACGTTAGCACCCGGTGCCGCCGTAATCATTGGACTAATCATACCAATGGTATAAAAACCATCTTGAGTACGAGTGTAATAAGTCGAATTCGCATCTTGTTTTGGAATCCATGCACTAATGAAATAATGCTGAATCATTGCAGCCCAACCACCTTGGAAGGTTTGGTTGAAGTTCTTTTCCTGCATTTGTTTGAACGTGATTTTTTCAAACCGTTTTTCTGGGCTTGAAATACCTGCACCAAAATACGTCGCTAAACTAACAAATCCACCATGCGAAGCCGGTGGTGTATTCGTACGTATTAATTGAGTGTAGAGATTACCTTCCCAGGGAAGATTTGATTGATTTGCAATGTCGTAACGAACGCCAATTTCATAACTGTTACGAGTAAATGTATAGACTTTATTAACTTTGAGACCATCTTTATTTTGCCAAGTTAATGTAACTGATAAGGTATTGGCACTTGGATCTAGCGCATAAGAAGACTGCGGAGTGCTATATAAAGCTTGCTCTTGTGATGTATCAGGGCCTTGTTTTCCTAATAAACCACTTTCCGCGACATAACGTGTCGTTGAATCATCGTTTAATAAAATAAGCGGTGTGTTTGAATGTAATGATTCAGGATATTGTAGCAACTTAGTTTCAACAATATCGCCACCCCGTGTATCAATGCTGACATCGAGTACATCTGTTTTCACTTCAACAATTTGGCCCGGTGCCGATTTCACTGCCGCAATGGTACCGCTTGAAGCTTGCGAACTAGCGGAAGATTGCGTAGTAGAAGTGGGTTGAGGAACAAACCTGTCCGTCGATGGGCTTTCTGCTTGAGCCGTCACAGCCGTTGGTTCAACCGGTGGATGATCTTTTTCCCATGCTTGAAAGATAAAAAAGCCAAGAACGATAAGTAATGTATATAGAGCGATGCGTACGTAATCTAACATATTCTGTAACATAATGTGCTTCAATGTACTTCTAATTAAGTTGATATTTATTCTTACTTACTCTTAGACGCTTTAGGCACCAAATCGATGCCGCCTGCATGCCATGGATGACAACGCAGAATACGCCTTGCGGTAAGCCAGGAACCCTTTAAGCAGCCATGTATTCTAATCGCTTCCATGGCATAAGTGGAGCAAGATGGTTCAAATCGACAACAAGGACCCAGCAATGCACTTAAAGCAAAACGATAAAGCCGTATACAACCGATCAAGATGGTTTTTGGGAAGACTGTATAACGTGCCATAAGTGATTAATGTCATCTCTTAATGTCTGGTTGATAAGCGGTGTCCATTTTGAACGCATTAATACTACGATATCAAGACCTTTCAATACTTCCTGGTGCCTGAAACTTTCGCGTATAACGCGTCGAATTCGATTTCTACGAACTGCCGTTTTGACATGATGCTTAGGAATGATGATGCCTAATCTGGCATGAGGTAAGTGGTTCGACCGATATAACGCAATGAGATATTGACGAGTGGCCTTATGCGGCTTTGCGAACACAAACTGATAATCTTTTTTACTTAGCAGTCGTTGTGTCCGCGAGAAACCAGGCATTATCGCTTTTTAGGCTGCTAATCTAGCGCGGCCTTTAGCGCGGCGGCGACTTAATACAGCGCGGCCATTTTTGGTTGCCATGCGTGCACGGAAACCATGAGTTCTTTTTCTTTTTAAAACAGAAGGTTGGTATGTTCTTTTCATTTGCTTGATTCCAAAAAAACGTCTCTAGAGGGGGCATATCTTATTGGTAGGGCAGGCCATTGTCAAATGGTGATCATATGCAAAATTCAGCCCAAGTAAATTAGCCAGGTATTTAGCGTAAACAATGGTCCTTTTTTAAGATAATTTTAATTATTTGTCTATATTATTAGAGGTGGGTTAAAAGGTTCCTACCCCAAGAGGGATAACAATTATGATGAACAGCGCTAGAACTATAGAAGACACAAGAGATACAAGTACGCAAGAAAACTTCCAAGCAAACCAGGAAGTAAATTCTCTTTTTAAATCTCTTGTTCATGAACGCGCGCCTTTAAACAAACCCCTACAAAAAAATGGGATGCAGTTATATTTTGATTTAATTCGTGACGATAAAAAAGGCAATCGCATAACTGTAAATGGTGAATTCTTTACAGAATCGCCAGAATATAACCCTGAAGATCCTATGGGCTCTTTAGAACGTTTTTTATTGAGAGTGCTATTTAAAGGTGATCAACAGCTTTTTAATCTAAATTATCCAAAACTCAAGAACTGGTCCCAGGCTGTATTCAGTGTCATGGTAGAGGTTGTTGCTAGTGATAACCGCAGTTTAAACGATGAATTACTATTAAAAGATGTTTCCGCATTAACTGATATCAAACTTAATGAACAAAATGAAGTTTATGCAGATTGTTATATATTAGACAACAATCCAGATGATAATAATATATTTGCAAAAATCCAAACTGGAAAAAAAGCTTGGCATTTACCGGGCTTTGTTACTATTCAATGTTCATTTGATGATACTGATACAAGAATTGCTAAGTTCGAAGCAAGCAATGATCTTTTACAAAGATTTGCCTCCGCAAAAGCCTCTCCTTTAATTAACCCAAGAAGATTAGAGACACTAGAAAGCGCGTTAAAGAAAATTAAATCACCTACTTCGCCTGAATACCAACAAACACTGCTTGAAATTGAGCAGCTGAAAAAACAAATCGAAGAATCTAATCAGGCTTATAAAAGCGCCTCGATATATGAGCTAGAGTTACTAAAAAAATCTATCGAAACTTTTGACGCTAGTCAAAATCAAAATGCCCCATTAGTAAAAGTAAGCGCGCAAAACATTTTCGCAATTATTGAAAAACTAAATGATCAAACTATTCCTCATGATGATTTAGGAATATATTTTTCTGTTATTTCGTTATTACGTTTATCTTTGGAACAACCGGAAAATATAGTTTTCTTATTAACATATAAAAATGATTACTCAGCTAGTCTTGCTAATCCGTGGGCAAAAGAATTAAAAGCGCAAATGGACATTTATGTAAATCAAGCTGCTATTAATTTTTACGACAAGGCCATGAGAGAAATTAACAAGATCGACATTAGCAGTAATGGAAATCTTGACGACAAAGTAAAACGCTTGTTAAAAGAAATTAACATTTATAAAGATGGCCATCCGGATCAATTATTTCCGCTAATAAAATTATTAAACGTTATTAAAAATACTATTCAACAAAATAAAATATTTGGAAAGCTTCTTTTGCCTTCTGATGTAAAAGAAAATGATCACGTATTTGCAGCACTACTGGATTTCAAGCAATATTTTGTATTTCTAAATTACAATAAAATGCTCGGCCGGTTAGATGATGAGATCCTCCTTTTTAACACAAAAAATACTCAGGATGATTTCATCATTCGGGAAAAATCCGAGGCTATTCATACCGAAATCGAAAGCTTAATTAGAAATATGAGGGAAGAGCCTATTGAAGAAGACCTGAATAAGGCTGAGCTTTTAATATCTGCAATCTCGCAAACTATCGACATGTTACAAAAGCCGTCTCGAGCAGAAGATTTCAATTCGTCTTCGTATAAATCATTCCCAAATCTAGCTCGCCATTTAGATGAATTAGCTGGTGCAATTGTTACGAAACAAATAAATGAGCAAACAGCAAAATTAGAAAAAACTGAAAAAAGCGATATCCCATCACGTCCAAAGCTTGCAAAAAAACTTAGCGCAGTCTTTGATAGTGTAGGAAAAAACTCAACATTAAACTCATCTCAATTAAGGCGTGTACAATCTGGCCTTTTAAAGCTTAGTCAACACACTGAAATGATGAAAGAGCGGACAAAGAAAGGTTTAACTTTGTCACAACAAGAAGTAGAAGCCGTGACGAATACCTTACGTCAATTAGAAATTGCAGAAGGAGAAGGGCATCTCGACACAGAAAAGAAAGGTGCCAATCCTCTTAGTTCATCTGACCCATTTGTTAACGAATCGAAACAAGAACAAGTTGAACCAGCTGTAGAGTCACCCGCAGAGCAACCATTGACAAGAGAGGTGGCAAACCTTTTCTATGACACTCTCTGTATGCAAATAAAAGAAAAAAATCTACCCTATACAAATGCAATGTTAAAGTTGGCAAATGATCTTATTGGTCTACACACTGACGATGCTAAATTCGATGCTACTAAAGAAGCGTATAACTTCTTAAATAATTATCTAAGTACGGTAATTGAAAACCCTGAGCTTGCTAAAGATCATGTTGAACAACTTCAACAGCATTTTTCAAAAAATGTGGCAAATATTTTGAAAGCCCTTAGCTCCTCTATATCTGCAAAAGATAAAGCTAAAATAGCTTATTTAGCTTTAGCTCAACCACTTATTGATGCTGATTCCATCCCTATTGAACAGCGAGCTAAACTAATTACTATTGCAACAGATTTTCTCAAAGCAGCAACCAATGTAAGCGATACAACATTTCTGAATGAAATCTCAAAAGTAATATCTTGTATGCAAGAACCTGAGAAAGCATATAAGATATTGGACGTGTTAGAGAATTTGAGATACGAAAAAGCTAAAAATTATTTCGACAGCCTATCTAATGCAAGATCAGATAGTATTCTTGCTAATCCAATTAATAAATTTGTAAAAGCAGTAAACGAAGCCGCCAAGGCCCATCGTGTATCTGCGCTGGAATATACTGATTTCATTTATCTTGCCGCTCGCTTTCTTGAATCTAAAAATGATGAAGGCGTTGTTGCATTTGATAAAGAGCTCTTACGCTTATTACAAAACCTTCCTAAAGAGAAACTAGTCAATGATATATTTGAAGCCCTCGATGATATTCGTTTTGCCAAAGCAAAAGTAAATTATGATGGTTCTATTGCTTACGGTCAGCGTGATCCACAACTAGAAGATGCATCTAATTTGTTAGTTCACATAATGGCTGAAGCAACGACTGTTGATCAGCATGACAGAGCCAATCTTTTATTTAATGCTGCTTGCTTAAATGAATCAACGAAACCAATAAATCAAAAAAGCTTAGCTCAATTAGATATAGCAATTAAAGTATTTGTAGCATTTGATACTAGCATCAAAAATTTCCGTGAAAATTTGAATCCACAAAAATCTCAAAATACAACGGCAAATGATTACAAAAATATAATGATATCGACTTGTTTATTAAGTTATGCAAATGCTTATTCAATGTTAGAAAATGTTGCACTATCATTTAAAGGCATTGATCCATTTTTATCTGGCCATGTGATTGAGCTATTAAATAAAGCAAAACACATGATTGAAGGTAATGAACTTAGCTTAGAACCTGCAACTATCCGACATGTAGCTCAATTTTTAATGAGCATCGCATTTGCATTACAAAATCCGGTGAAATATTTTAATAGTAATACATCGAAGATCATTGAAGGGTTATTTAACAACAATAAACTAGGCGCATTTGTTGAGTTTAAAGAAAAATTAATCGACAACTATGCAAGAAAAGAAGCTAATTATAAATTAGCAGAATCTGAATTGGAGACTCAGTTACAGATTAATTTTCCAAATATGATCTCAAATGAAATGAAACAACCTATTCTTGGTGTATTAAAAGAAACTCAACGGTTAAAGAAAATCCCTTCTAAGGAAGATCGTGTTCCAACATTGACGCAAACCTTAGGACAAATGACATCCTTATTAAAAAAACCAACAGATCTTCTTATTCAACAAAACACATTTCAGCTAGCAGATACCTTAGAGAAAAAATCTTGGAGCCAATCTCTTCGAGCTAAAGTTGTTATAAGCCTTGGTTTTGCACTTTTACCACTTTTACCAATTAGTATTCCATTAATTATTTATGGTTTTAACTCTTATAAAAAAGAAGAAGAAAAAAGAAGTCAATCATTGAGCTTTTTAACTAAGCAATCAGCAGAAAAAGCGGGCGATGCGAGAACAACTCTCAATTCAGATCCAAGAAGACAGAAGACAAAATCTTCTACCTAACTAATATGAAAATAAAAAAGGCCAACAATTGTTGGCCTTTTTGTTGATTTGCGAAAGATCCTTCGCAGTACTACTTACTAACCTTGCTTTTGTGATGGCTCTTCTGCTTGTGCAGATTGAACATCAACTTCTTTCATACTCAAGCGAATACGACCTTGTCTGTCGATTTCTAACACTTTCACTCGAACAACTTGGCCTTCATTTAACTTGTCGCTCACTTGCGCCACACGTTCATGTGAAATTTGTGAAATATGAACAAGCCCTTGTTTGCCAGGTAAGAAAGTAACAAGCGCACCAAAATCCATCAGTTTAGTTACCGTACCTTCGTAAATACTGCCGACAACAACGTCTGCGGTTATACGTTCAATACGACGAATAGCTTCTTCGCAAGCAGCCAAATCTGCAGCTGCCACTTTAACTACGCCATCATCGCTGATATCAACAACCGTACCGGTTTCTTCGGTCAACGCACGAATAGTCACGCCACCTTTTCCAATCACATCACGAATTTTATCGGTTGGAACACGCATTGTTAGAATGCGAGGTGCATAAGCTGACATTTCTACGCGTGGTGTTTTTAGTGATTGATTCATCAACCCTAAAATATGCATACGACCGTCACGAGCTTGGTCTAATGCACGCTGCATAATGGCTTCGGTAATACCGTTAATCTTGATATCCATTTGCAATGCAGTAATACCGGCTTCTGTTCCAGCTACTTTAAAATCCATATCACCTAGATGATCTTCATCACCTAAAATATCGGTCAATACAGCAAATTGATCGCCTTCTTTTACTAAACCCATTGCAACACCAGCCACATGTGTCTTAATTGGCACGCCAGCATCCATCAAAGCAAGACTGGTACCGCAAACTGATGCCATGGAGCTAGAACCGTTAGATTCAGTAATTTCAGAAACAACACGTAACACATAAGAAAATTCTTTCATCGTTGGCAATACCGCTTTAACACCGCGTTTAGCCAAATTACCATGACCGATTTCACGACGTTTTGGACTACCCACCATGCCCACTTCACCCACTGAGTAAGGAGGGAAGTTGTAATGCAGCATAAAAGTTTCTTTACGTTCGCCTTCGAGCGCATCAATTACCTGTGCATCACGTTCTGTACCAAGGGTAGCAACAACCAATGCTTGTGTTTCTCCACGGGTAAATAAAGCAGAACCATGTGTACGTGGCAAAATGCCAGTTTTGATATCAATAGGACGAACTGTTTTGGTATCACGACCATCAATACGTGGCTCACCTTTCAAAATACGTCCGCGTACTATGTTGCTTTCAAGGTTACCAAAGACATATTTAGCATCTTGTAACAGCGCTAATTCATCTTCTTTACCTGCACTTTCAGTCGTGATTTGCTCAATCATACGTTCACGTATTTCAGCAATCGTATCTTGGCGCTCTTGCTTATCTTTAATTTGGTAAGCTTTTTCAATATCTGCTTTGCAAAGATCGGTAACACGCTTTTCAATTTCCGCATTCGCAGTTGGAGGAGTCCAACCCCAATCTTCAGTACCTGCTTCTGCTGCCAATTCTTTAATGGCTTGAATCGCTGTTTGCATTTCTTGGTGGGCAAACATAACCGCACCCAGCATAACTGCTTCTGGTAATTCTTTTGCTTCCGATTCCACCATCAATACAGCGCTTTCAGTTCCAGCAACCACCATATCGAGAGCAGAATTTTGCAATTCGGAAATCGTCGGATTTAAAACGTATTGACCATCAATATATCCAACACGAGCCGCAGCAAGGTGACTAGAAACAGGCATACCAGACAAGGCAACCACTGCCGAAGCTCCAAGCATAGCTGGAATATCAGAATCCACTTCCGGATTCATAGACATTACAGTAGCAATAATTTGTACTTCAACGTTAAAGCCTTTGGGAAATAGAGGACGTAATGGTCTATCAATCAAACGGGATGTCAGCGTTTCTTTTTCGCTAGGCTTACCTTCACGTTTAAAATAACCACCCGGTACACGACCAGCCGCATATGTACGTTCTTGATAATTAATAGTTAAAGGAAAGAAGTCTCTGTCGTCTCGGCCATCTGCAGCCACTAATGTTACTAATACGACGGTATCGTTCATGGTTACCATGACAGAGGAAGTTGCTTGACGGGCGATGACGCCAGTTTCAATAGTTACGTTATGTTTACCGTAAACAAACGTTTTTTTGATTGCATTCAAATTGATTCACCTATAGTAATAAATACTGTGTTTGATATATCCCGGAACTCAGCATCATGCTTGATTGGGATACGAGATGCCAGGAGGATGAGAAGCATTCAGGACCAGATAAGTCAGGCCCTGAATTCAAAATTACTTAACGTCGCGAATATCTAATTCTTTGATAACATGTTGATAACGTTGCGAATCTTTACTTTTCAGATAACGCATTAGCTTACGTCGTTGGCTAACCATATTGGTTAATCCAAAACGGGTATGAAAATCGTGTTTATGAATTTTCAAATGTTCAGTCAACGTGTTAATTCGCGCAGTTAAAAGCGCAATTTGGACTTCCGGAGAACCGGTGTCGTCTTTGCTCTGCTTAAATGTTTTAACTATCTGCGCCTTGGCAGCGGATGTTAACGCCATGAATACAATCTCCACTAAATAAACTTATATAGATCTATAAAAGCCCGTTATTGTAGCGAGGAGCCGCGCTTGGGACAACTCTTTTTTATGGCTATGTAACTTATCTTATGAGTTTATGCCCCCCTTGCGGGGGAGGGCCAGGGTGAGGGGGCACTATAACACCGAATCTAATGATAAAACTCAGGCAGCATTAATCTATTAAAATAAGGTCTAATGCTCTCTGGCACAGCGACCCCTAACGCCTGCAATTTATTTTCAGTAAGTTTCAATCCTTGCTCAGCAATAAATCTATGCGGCATTCGTTTTAATGTAACGAAATATTCCTGGTACGCAGCAGCATATTGTTTATGTTGCGAATTATATTCTGCTAACAATTCAGATGCTGGTTTAACCGGAATGGGCGGGCCATAACCAAAACTCATTTTATCTTCGAGCTTGATTGCTTTCTTTAAAAAAAGAATTGCATCTTGTATTTTTCCTTCACGCGATGCTATGTGTGCTTGTAATTCCAATTCCATAATTTTTGCCGCCGTTATTCCGCTATCCGTAATTGAAATAAAATAATCTTGATACGTATCTTGTTTGCGTATTGCTTTAGGAATACTTTGAGATAATTTTCCAAGTATAGCTTTTGCTGCGTTAATATCAGTAACACCATGACCTTGATTTAATGCAATGAGAGCATCCGTATATAAATTACTCGCACGTGCAGAGAGTTCTATATTAGTCATATCTAGTGATTTTAAATCAGCATTGTAATCGTGAGTTTCACTCACATACGCTGCTCGCAGCATTGCATAATACCATTTCGCCATAGGCGTATTCGCTGTTGCAGCAATTTTCTCCATGACTTTTGTCGATTGGTACGCTGTGTGATATTGCTGTTTTTGCAAATAACCATATCCTAACCACTGCAATGCATGCAAATCATCAATAGTAAATTGTTGTGGATTTCCTGAAACATTTTGTTTAAGGCCCACCTCCCATGCTGCTTTATTTGATGCAATGACATCATCCCACATGCCCATGGCCATAAAAATATGCGAAGGCATATGTAGGGCATGTGAAGCATCCGGTGCAATTTTAGCGTAAGACCGCGCAGCTCTAAGACCTAACGGTGCATGGATAGGATCATCAAAGGAGTGAATAGCATAATGCAATGCACCCGGATGTAATGGATTACGACTATAAATTTCATCCGCAATACCCGCTGCTTGCATATAAACTTGCATATCTCGCTTCGTTTCTGTTGTTCCTAATAATGCTAGTGCATAAAAACTCGCAATCTCATCATCATTTGGATATTGGCGATAAATTTCACGCATGGCATCAGCATAAGCGTTGTCCCGAAATTTTTTACTTCCTTTTCCATAAAGAATATTTACTGCATTAATCAGCAATTTTTCTTTTACCGTTTTTGCTTTTTGTACTCGTCCTTGTGCAGTTGGTGATAACTCATTTAACACTTTGAGCGCGGCTTCATAATCTTGCTCTCCCCATAGCGGATGGTTATATGTCATTGCTTCGCCCCAATAGGCTAAAGCAAATTCTGGATCTGCTTTTTTTGCATTTTGAAAATCAGCACGAGCTTCTGCATATTCAAAACTGTGAAGCTGCATGATGCCGCTTTCAAATAAAGGCTGCGCTTTTTCATTCGCTGATGTTGTAAAATTAATTTTTCCCAAATGTTTACCGCCATGGGCATAAACAAAAATGGGTTGTAACAATAAAAATAGAATAAACAAACTATTCATTATTTTCTTAATCATTCATTTCTCTCCAACTATTTTTTGTATAAATTTTTTTAAATAAATCCCGCATCTTGCTTTTTCAGCAAAAAAATAGGGACAACTTACTAATAAAAAGAGAGATTATTTTCTAGGAGGTTTGAATATATCGTTAACACGTGACAACTTAAGTGGTGCTAACACATAATTAAATGCCAACGTAATTAACAACAGTAGAAATAAATTTAGATCATTAGAGAAACTTTCAAAAAAATACTTTGGGCTATTGTCTTGACAGTTTTGTGTCGTAGCAGTTTTTGCTGTATTGTTTTGTTGGCAAGTTGAGACAACCACTCCCAGCTTAACGGTGGAATCCATACGTACAATTTCTTTATATATTGAGCTCAAATTACCGGACATGATCACCAGCATGATCAACAGTAAATTGAAAGTACTAAATATTTTCTTTTGTTTATTTAAGAAAAATTGCATACCACTGCCTCGAACCAACACTAATTCTAATTTTTTTAAAAATTTCGTGAGATAACTTATAACATAATTATGGCCGTGAATTAATAGATCATTGGTAATTAGGGCGAGCCCAATGACGCCAAGGCTCGCTCGACATGATTTAACAGTAGAAAAGCGCCTATGGGAAAAAAATATCTTTTTTGGTAAGATAAGCGCGCAATTAAATAAAATGTGTCTAATTAAATTACTCAGGTGGAAAATGCACAAAATAAAAATCCAATTACTCATTTGCTTAAGCATTTTAATGCCGCTTTGCGCATTCAGTGCAACCAACGATTTATTTACTATAGATAAACCCGTCGTCCCCACAAGTTATCCGACAGATCAGCGCCTTTATGATATGTATCGTAACTCTGCCATGGTGTATTACGGCGTGACTGAGAACAACTCTTTATTACAAGTATTATCGTTTCATACTTTAAATAGATGGCCTGAACAAATTCAATCATTTGAACTTGCTCATACCCTGGACCAGGAAAATTTTCTTCGCCGTTTTGTTAGTCCAGTTGTCGGCGTTGTGCAGGTTGCGGGAAATATTACCCATCGCAACGGCAAAGATGAAAATCAAATTTATGAATTTGATCCCTATGTTATTTTCCGCTGGGCCAATCTTCCTTGGAACAATTATGTGAACACCTCGTTTGCATTGGGTGAAGGTGTTTCTTACGCATCGTCTGTTCCATCCATTGAAAAAGAGGGCAGTGATAACACTAAACGCTTTTTAAACTACCTTATGTTTGAAGCAACTTTTGCAATGCCTTCTTATCCACGTTTACAAGTGTTAGCACGTGTTCATCATCGTTCGGGTGCTTATGGTTTATATCGCGCGGGTAATTCTGGATCGAATGATGTTGGCTTAGGTATTCGTTATTTATTTGATTAAAGTATTATGCTGAAATCGTCATTGCTGTAACTGTTGTTATTCCGGATATTCGCAAAAAACGCGAATTCCGAGATGACAACAGTTACAAATTTGATGGCCACATTACAAATTTACAGTAACAGCGGCGTAACAAAAACAAAGGACAGCTTGAACAGGGAACAAATGGAAATTAAAACATTACAAGCCATCAATCTAAGTTGTGTTCGTCAATATAAAACATTATTTTCCGATTTTTCATTCTCCGTCTCCTCGGGGGAGTTACTGTTAATTGAAGGAGAAAATGGCGCAGGCAAATCTAGTTTATTACGTTTACTCGCAAGTCTTGCAACACCTATAACTGGTGATGTTACCTGGCAAGGCGAATCAATCTATCAATCACAAACAGATTATCGTTCAGAATTGCATTATGTAGGTCATGCAAATGGACTCAAATTAGGTTTAACCGTTGCTGAAAATTTAAAACTTATTAATTATCTTTCTTCAGCAACAATCAAAAACACAGATTCAATTCTACAATCATTACAATTATTCAAAGAAAAAAATAAACAAGCTTCACATTTATCCGCTGGACAAAAACGACGTCTTGCACTCGCCAAGCTTTTTTTATTTCCAAAACAAATTTGGATTGTAGATGAACCATTAACAGCGCTTGATCTTGCATCGCAAGAATTTTTTTTACACGCATTGACCTCTCATTTAAAACAAGGCGGTATAGCCGTGATAAGTTCACATCATGCTATTTCGCTTTCAACTATTAAAATGCACACATTGAGATTAACCGCATGTTAAAAGCCGCTTGGTTTGTGTTTTATACAGAATTACTCTTGCGCTCACGGTATTCACAAGAATGGCTTTATCCGCTATGCTTTTTTGTTATCGTCATCAGCTTATTTCCACTCGCATTCACACCTGACCCATCATTTCTACAAACTTATTTTCCGGGCTGTGTTTGGATTGCTGCGTTACTTGCAAGTTTATTATCTAGTACGCATTTGTTTTCGGCTGATATAGAAGATGGAAATTTGGAACAATTAGCAATCAGTGAAATACCGTTATCCGTATTAATGTTAGCTAAATTAACTGCGCACTGGTTAATAGCAGAATTACCGCTTATTTTAATTACACCGTTATTAGGATTATTATTTCATTTATCATTTTCTGTTATTGCCATGCTATGTCTTACTTTATTGCTTGGCACACCTATTTTGACATTAATGGGTGGTCTTTGTGTTTCACTCACATTAGGTTTACGACAACAAGGCGTTGTTCTTGGTTTATTAATGTTTCCGTTAGTAATGCCTGTTCTCATTTTTGGCGTCAATATTGTGCAGCAATCACAAGCAGGATTTTCTGTCACTGGTGCAATCGCATTTTTAGCAGGATTATCATTGCTTACTTTGCAGTTTTTACCTTGGGCTATTGCTGTGACATTGCGTGTAAGTTTGGATTATTAGTTAGTTTTCTGCGGTTAACTCTCTTCTTTTCCGCGGGTTTAGTTAGAACGTCATTGCGAGGAGCGTT
>DAIEGU010000015.1 GCA_027356065.1 Gammaproteobacteria bacterium | reverse complement strand
CTGCCAGCATATTCAATAGCAGCATTTCCATCGTAAGTTACATTGTCTTTTGTTTTACCGTCCGACCATGCATTAAAATTTGTGACAGAAATGATAGATTGTGCAGCTTGCAATTTACCTGTCCATTTTAAATTTCGTAATCCAACGCAACCTGATTTTGAACTGTCATAAGCACCAATTGCAATCCATTTTTCACCCGTCCAAATAACATCATTCAGCGTAGAAATAGTGGATGGATTAGTCACTTTAATCGGTAAATCAGCATTTGCCCATGTTATACCATCTTTACTTATCAACATAAGCAAGCGAGTTTCTTTTTCACCGGATTTACCAACAATAATCCAGCTTCCCGAATAACGAATTTGATTGAATGTTTGATCTTTCGAGAAAGTTTTCAACGTCCAATTCTTTCCTTGATCAATTGAATGCATAATCACGGACTCAGCAGTATTCAGTTTACCGATAGCAACATACTCATCACCATTCGCTGCAATGCTTGTTAATGCTTTCACTTCATGGGGAACAGTCATCATAGTCCATGCGTTCATATCAACACTGGTTAAAATAACAAGCTGATTAGTTGACGTTGTTGCAAGCACAAACCATTTATCTTTGATCCATTGCACAAAATTAATTGCAGCACCATCTGTTTGTAATTCTTGCGGTAATGTATTAACAACTTGCCATGATCTACTAGCCCCATCACTGCTTGTTAGCAATGTTGCACGAGAATAAGTTTGACCCGTGGAATTATTAAGATATTGACACAAGCCAGATAATAACATTGTCGAAGAATTAGCAGCAAAACCAGTTAGTTTTTGCAAATTTTCGCAATCATATGAAAATGAAATAGATGAGCCTTGCCAGCCATCCCCATCTACACTGTTATTAACATAAGGATTGCCATATTGTGAATTACCGCCAATGATAATGCCTTTATCGTTCGCACTCACTCCAAGTGGTATAAACGTTGTTGTCTGTATAAAAGCTGTCGTCCAGGTTGCACCTTTATCAACACTCTTTGCCACCATGGGCAAGCCGTAAAAATTCCGCATAGCTGCAATCAACGTATTTTCTTTTTGAGTCAGCTTTAGTAACTCAGCACCATCATCAGTAAAAGAATTAGAACGTACAGAAACCCATTTCGTGCCACTAGCATCACTGGTCAAAACAACGGGTACCGCATTGGCTATAGTTGAAGAAACACAACAGGCTAAAAAAAGACTCGCGGAACAAGTAGTTATTTTCATTAATCCAATCCTCTGCTTTTTAAATGACTGATTATGAACGAATTTTCATAACAATCACTACTTATTTCCTATCTGTGAAGGCGATTAATTCTCGTAAAACAAGCCTAATTTAGTTACCATTTAGCTCAAATAAAATTTTTGAGTACATAATATGATCAATCTATTTATTCGTGCCTTCCTGTGTCTATTGCTCCTGACTAGCCGTCATGCATTTGCAGCGGAACCTTACTCTTCTATTGAAGAACTCATCGCTAATCAAAAACTAATTCGGGTTGTGTTAGATAGTGGGCCTAATTTCGGAAACCAAACATCCAGTATCAATTTGATGAAGCGCATTGAAGCATTAGGGTTTCATGGCACGTTTGAAGTGATTTATCCAGATGATATTACCGACAAAGTCATTACCTTATTTAATTTGCCGAAACAAATTCCATCTTATTATGAATATAAAAACGATGATAAAGGCGTCATTCATTTCATCAACTATACTGAATACTTTAATCGCCTCAAAAATAATCAGATACCTTCCATAACATTAAGCGTAACGGGTGCATTAGAAAATGATAAAATGCATGGCTGCCTTGAAAACAAAGAATGTGCGCCGTATGCGTTTGATCACAAGTTTGCTGAGTTTAGCAATAGCCAACTATTTTTAGCGATGAACCCATGGTTCACGAGTGCAACAAGTCCTGAGGATACGGCTGCTGATTACATCTACACTTGGAATGCAGCTCCAAAAGAAATTTCAAGTAAAGGCACATATTGGATTTATCCTCATGCGGATTATGATCAAGCAAAAAATTATTTGAATTCACATCCTGAATTAACAACTGAAAAACCTGCGTTAAAGCCATTAATTGCTGCCATTGATGCTAAAACAATAAATGTATTGCCTGTATATGGTTATGAAATTTTAAAATATGATTATGATTACGGTAATTTTCCAGCGAATATAATTCAAATTATTACTGGCGCTCGTTATGCTCAATTACATGGTGCAAGTGATTACAATAAACCTTTAGTCATCACGGTTTATTATAATTATGAAAAAGAAGCAAATGAATTGATGCAATTTATTAGTGCGGCCAATACCAATAATCATTCTGAAAATCCTGGTCTTGAAAGCATGAAAGAAACCATCAAAACACTGGGATTAAATCAACCAAATGTATTTTCTGTTGCAACCATTTCTGATCCTGCAACCATAAATAAAATTAAACAATTAAAATCCGGACAAATTCTTTTAATTAGCATGGGTTCACTGCCTAATACTGTTTTTGACGGATTATATACATATATAGCCAATAATATTTGGCCACAAATTCGCGAAGGCCAAAATACATTAAATAATCTTTTATTAACGGGCAAGCCACATTTTCGTTGTCGAGAACAATGGGAACCACGCTTGGATTTAATTACGGACACATCTTTGAAAACACGTTTAGAAGATTTTTATACTATGGGACAAAACGCAAAACCTGGTTTTTGTTCTGGAATAAATTCGTGGACTAACAATGATAAAGTTTATCAAAATTTCGGTGAACTGCTAATCTCATCGAATGATACAAACTCATCTTTCTCACGTTATTTTGCTGATCTTAAAATAGATGCGATGAAACCTAAAAATGATCGCATTCATTTTGCATTAGAAGAAGTGTTAAAGTTAGTTAACGAGAAACAATTATCGAAATAATTTTATCAAAAAGGAATCAATGAAATGGACCTTCAATTAAAAAATAAAATTGCGCTTGTTAGTGGATCAACAGCCGGTATTGGTCTTGCAATAGCAGAATTACTTTCTCTTGAAGGCGCAACCGTTGTTATTAATGGACGCACAAAAGAAAGAGTTTCTGCTGCTGCAGACAAAATAAAATCAATTAATCCCCACGCTCAATTAATTCCTGTCGCTGCTGATCTCAGTGAAATGAGCGGCATTGAAACCATGATTAAGGCAGTCCCAACCATAGACATTTTAATTAATAATCTTGGCATTTATGAAGTTAAACCATTTACTGAAATATCAGATGAAGATTGGTTACGTCTTTTTAATACCAATGTAATGAGTGGAATTCGACTTAGCCGACATTATCTTCCAATGATGCTTAAAAAAAATTGGGGCAGAATAATTTTTATTTCCAGTGAATCAGGCATACAAATTCCCGCAGAAATGATTCACTATGGAGTGACTAAAACTGCTCAATTAGCTATTGCACGTGGTATAGCAGAAACAACAGCAGGAACTAACGTTACAGTCAACTCGGTACTTCCTGGCCCTACTCGTAGTGAAGGTGTAGAACATTTCGTAGAAAACATCGCAAAAGAACGCGCACAAACACCTGAACAAATTGAGAAAGAATTTTTTGCATCAGTTCGTCCATCATCGTTATTAAAGCGATTCACTACATCTCAAGAAGTAGCCGCATTGGTAGTTTATTTATGCAGCCCAATTTCATCAGGAACAAATGGTTCGTCTATGCGAGTTGATGGCGGCGTGATTCGCTCAATTGCGTGAGTTGATAGACTTTTCTATTGCGGGGCTAGATCTTATATGTGTCATCCTGAACAGGTGTTTTTTACCT
>DAIEGU010000003.1 GCA_027356065.1 Gammaproteobacteria bacterium | reverse complement strand
AAATCCATACAGCATGATACCGCTGAATAGATGCTGCGCTCACAAAAAACACAGGCGCAACGACTGCATTCTGCAAAAAATTTTTGGAATTTCTATGATTATGGAATAACTACAGGCTACCCAGCTAAACGCTCTTTTACTTTAGCGCTAACTAAGGTCATGTCAGCTTTGCCTTGAAGTTGGGACTTGAGTATACCCATCACTTTACCCATATCTTTAGCGGAAGAGGCACCAGATTCGGTAATAGCAGCAGCGACTGCCTGGGCAATTTCATTTTCTGATAATTGAGCAGGCAGGTAAATTTGAATGACTTGAATTTCCGCAGCTTCTTTTTGTGCGAGATCAGGTCGATTGCCTGCTTCAAATTGAGAGATAGAATCGCGGCGTTGCTTAATCATTTTATTAAGCGTGGCAAGAATTTGTTCGTCTGTTAATACGATGCGTTCATCGACTTCACGCTGTTTTAGCGCAGCCAAAATGAGGCGAATAGTCGCCAGGCGGTCTTTTTCTTGAGCACGCATGGCGGTTTTCATGTCTTCGAGGATCTTGTCCTTGATAGTCATACATTCCTCAACACATATATATAGTGGAATTAATTAAGCGGCTTCTTTCTTGCTCGTGCCGATTGGCTGACGATCACGTTCCATTGCCATATGCTCACGCAGAATCTTCTTCTGATAGCGCTTAACAGCAGCAGCTTTCTTACGTTTACGTTTCCAGGTTGGTTTTTCGTAGAATTCGTGACGTCTTAAGTCAGCAAGAATGCCAGCTTTTTCGCAAAGGCGCTTAAAGCGACGCAGGCTTAATTCGAAATTTTCATTATCTCTTACACGTACTGTTGGCATAACGTACAGCTACCTTTAAAAATGATTAATAGACAAAAGAAGCGCCATTCTAATGCGAGAGCCCAAGAAATGCAAAGGGTGTTAGTGCTAAAATGCTAGCTCATATAGCTTGGAAGAGCGAATTTATCTAAATAAGATTTATTTTTTATCAAGAAAACATGTCTTAATAGAGCTGACTATCGCTTGTACGGCTTTGATACTTCGATTTTCATGTCGATAAACCAAACAAATCTCATCATGATAGTGCGGCATTTTAGGGACGGGGGTGAGCTTATGGGGATAGGCTGAGAGGGCAACGCTGGTTGGCATGATTCCTATGCCACCACCATTTGCCGTCAAGTTTGCAATCACTTCTAGATTATTGCTTGTTACTATGCGGTTATATTTTTTCCCTTGGCGATGAATGCGTTTTAATAGCCATTGCGTTTGTATAAGATCGGGATTCAAGATAAGTACCGCTTCATCAGAATCAATGCGTTGATTGGCATTTTTTTCTGCGGCATGCCAAAACGTTACTTTATCATCATAGAGTTTATGGATAATTAAATCAGGATGCTTAATCGGATTGACTATCAATCCAATATCAATGGACAGATTAATAATTTCTTCTGAAATTTTTCTCGATAAGTCATGTTTCAATTGAATTTCTAACTTTGGATAATCCATCAATAGTTTTGGCAAGAAACTAGATAAAGTATATAAAGCAACTGAAGGATGAACGCCGAGTGTAAAATTTCCTTGAATTTCATAATGTGAAGCTAGGCTCTCCATTTTTACGCTGTCCCATAATTGTAGTAACTGTTTTGCATGAGACAGAAGACGTTTCCCCGCTTTTGTTAGCGTGACACCATTTTTGCTTCTAATGAAAAGTTCAGTTCCAATAGCTTGTTCCAAACGCTTAATTGCTAAACTTAATGAGGGTTGACTAATACCAATGCGTCTAGCTGTGCGTGAGAAATTTAATGTATTAGAAACTTCGATGAAATAAGTTAAATCATTCGGTGATGCAATCATAATCGACTCCTAGCTCATCGTTCTTACCTATAAATTGAACATTGAGGCAAGCAGTATAAACATAGTTTTTTTTTATTTCATTAATAATAATTATTAATTTTATTAATGTATCAGCTATTGCTAAATTGGATTCCTCCTGTAGAGGAACGTGATGATGACGCTAACAAACCCTTTATTTACATCAATAAATGTTTCTGCGGAAGTAAAGCATGCAATTCAGCCGCAGCTTAAAACGGTAATGCCTCTAGCTCGAAAAATACTTTTAAATGTCATGCGGTTTCGCAGGATAGCAGACCCAAAAAAATCATGTGCTACGTCAAGTTGTGAAGCGTGTCTTACACCGCATCTACGCTCAGTTATTTTTGCAATTGAAGAGTGCCAGCCAATCACATTTGTTCTACCAGCATTTCCCGCAAAATCACCCAATCCAGCAAAAGTCCTTGGAATGCTTCCAGATATGGCAGAGCGGCTGTCACTTGAATTTCTTAATCATCTTTGCCAACAAATTCAGAAAATTTATTCACCTGGTGCTCGAGTTATTTTGTGCTCCGATGGCAGGGTCTTTAATGATGTTATTGGGATACTTGATAGAGACGTAACCGATTATCAACATGCGTTATCGCGATTGATAAAAGACATGTCTCTCACTTCTCTTTCCACATTTAATCTTGAAGATGTTTACGCTGATATTTCTTTCGATCAAATGCGGGACCAATTAATGAATCAATATAGTGAATCACTGGAAATTCTTAAAGATACTGTTCGCAAAGGAAGTAAAACACCATGCAGCATAGAAGATGAAGAAGTACATCGACAGTATTGTGGAATGACTCGTTTTCTAGTTGAAGATGCAACTCATCCAAAGCAATCCCTCAGTCGTTCCGCATTACAAAAAATATGCCGGCAGCGTGCCTATATTGTTGTTCAACGCAGCAGAGCGTGGAGTGAATTAGTTGCGGAGCGATTTCCTCATGCCGTTCGTCTTTCTATCCATCCTCAAACGTGCGGTACTTCTAAACTAGGTATTCGCTTGATGGAAGCTGAAAATTGGATGACACCATGGCATGGCGTTGCGGTGAATGTAGATGGAAATTTTGTATTGCTTAAACGGACCCAAGCTGAAGAACTTGGTGCACGTTTAGTCTACCGTGAAAATCAGCCAAGTCATTATGAATTAATGGATAAGCAAACATTTTCTGAACTACAAGGAATGTTGTATGGAGCATAAAATCACACCGATTCAGCCGTTTGGTTTGTTGTTGGAGCCAGTTAATGTTCTCAATAATTTAGATGATTTGAATATAACTGTTTTACGTGAGCTTGTTAGTCGCGAACATCTTATTGTGCTTAGGGGATTTCACACTTTTCATGACACTGAATCATTTTCGACATATTGCGAGCGTTGGGGTGAAATAAGTATTTGGCCTTTCGGAAAAGTACTTGAGCTGATTGAGCAAGAAAATCCAGAGGATCATATTTTTGATAACAGTTATGTCCCACTGCATTGGGATGGCATGTATCGTCGCCAAATTCCTGAGTTTCAAATTTTTCATTGTGTAAAACCGCCACTAGCAGGACAAGGAGGAAGAACAACATTTTCCAACACAATTCTAGCTTTGAAATATGCGTCTTCTGAAATAAAAAAACGGTGGAATAAAGTGACTGGTATCTATCAAAGAGAAATGGAATTTTATAATAGTAAAACGATATCACCCATTATCAATAAACATCCTTATAAAGATTTTTCTATCATTCGCTATAACGAACCGCCTGTTGAAAATAGAGGACGTTTTGTAAATCCACCTATACTTAATTTTTCAGGTATAGATGCTGATGAACTACACGTATTTCACAACAGTTTGCGCAACGCACTTTATGCACCTACTAATTTTTATGCGCATGAGTGGCAGAAAGGAGATGTGGTTATTGCGGATAATTTTTCACTTTTGCATGGCAGGGAAGCATTTGTTTCTAAGTCTCCTCGTCATATTCAACGAGTTCATCTTTTAAGTGATCCTCCTTTTGATAATCCAAGTTTAGAGTCCTACAAATGACTTCTGACGTTGCTGATATTGTTATAGCAGGAGCAGGTCCTGTAGGACTTATGTGTGCTTACCTAGGACAACTTTGCGGTCTACGTGTTGTTATTGCTGATGAGACGGATGGTCCTTTAAAAGTTGGTCGAGCGGATGCGCTTAACGCACGTACTTTGCAGCTGCTTGAATTAGCCGATTTATTTGCAGAACTCTATCCGTTGGGAAAGACCTGCAATACCAGTTCAGTATGGGCAGATGGAAAATTTCTTTCTCATCAATCTTCATGGTGGGATGAACTTGAAGGCTGTTTTCACAAGCATTTCCTCATGCTAGGACAATCCTATCTAGAAAACTTACTAGATGGAAAGTTGAGTAAGATGAGCGCGCGAGTCAAGCGTTCAACAACCATTGTAAATATGGAGTTGAATAAAGCGGGATGTCTCACCACGTTTTCAAATGGAGAGAAAATTCAATCACGCTATCTGATTGGTGCTGATGGTTCTAGGTCCTTCGTGCGTCATCATTTTCAAATACCTTTTAAAATTATACGGCCGCAAATTATATGGGCCGTCATTGACGGCATAATAGATTCAGATTTTCCAAAGGTTCCTGAAATAATTGTTTTTCAGGGGGAAACATCTGATGTAGCGTGGATCCCAAGAGAGGGAGATATTGATAGATTTTACATAAGAATGGATATCAAAGACTTTACTCTCGAAGAAGCAATTAACAAAATTAATCACGCTATCAAGCCTCATACTTTGCGTTTCAAAGAAATTGTCTGGTTTTCACAATTTTCGGTAAAAGAATCGGTGGCTGAAAAATTCTTTGTGCATGATCGTATTTTTCTTGCAGGCGATGCATGTCATATCCATTCAGTGAATGGAGGACAAGGTCTCAATACAGGTCTTGCAGATGCATTCAATCTCATGTGGAAGTTAAATAGGGTGATAAATTTTGGTGTCCCAGACAAATTATTACAAAGTTATGAAAACGAGCGTAAACCCATTGCACAAAGTGTTATTGAAAGTTCTGGTGAGTTGGTACGTTCGACTAAGTACTCACAAACTGGAACGCATGCCCAAGATTACGTCAACATCATACAAAAACGTTCGGGGAATATTACTGGGATGGGTATTCGTTATGGTGATGAGGGGCTTTGCGGTTCTAGGCTGTTTGATCTTGAAATTTTTAATGGCGTCGTCAAAACACGGCTCTATTCTCTTTTAGACTATGCTAAATTCACCTTACTAATCTTTGCTGATGATATGGTAGACCTGAACTTACCGAAATTTGTAAAAGTTATTCAAATTCATTCAAACAAATATCAAACCAGTTATTGGACAAACAGTTCTCAATATGTAAATCAGGCTGTTTTAGTTAGGCCTGACTCTTATATCGAAGCAGTCACGCCAGTAGATTTAGAATGGCCTATGTTATTTCAGCAAATTATCGATAGAATATGACACTTTTTGTTAGCTTTGGTCAGAGACGATGCGTGTACTAGGTTTAGAAACTTCATGTGATGAGACTGGCGTGGCAATTTACGATTCCGAATCGGGATTGCTGGCACATACTATTTATACGCAAACGGATATTCATGCTAAATGGGGCGGGGTAGTGCCAGAGCTTGCTTCACGAGACCATGTACGCAAAATCATTCCTTTAATTGAAGAAGTACTGGTTGCAGCAAAATTAACCGGTAAAGACATTGATGGGGTTGCTTTTACTAAAGGCCCTGGATTGGTCGGGGCTTTGTTGGTTGGCGCTATGCTGGGCCGTACGTTAGCATTTGCCTGGAACGTGCCGGCAATCGGTGTTCATCATTTAGAAGGGCATTTGCTCGCGCCTTTTTTGGAAGAGCAGGCACCGCAATTTCCTTTTCTTGCGTTGTTGGTTTCAGGTGGACATACGGAATTGGTGAATGTTGCAGGCATAGGCGATTATCAAGTGATAGGCGATACATTGGATGATGCCGCAGGTGAGGCATTCGATAAAACAGCAAAGTTATTGGGTTTAGGTTATCCGGGAGGTGCGGCACTTGCCCGACTTGCAGAGCAAGGAAATCCCGAACGTTTTCATTTTCCGCGACCCATGGTGGATAGGCCTGGGCTTGATTTTAGTTTCAGTGGTCTTAAAACATTTGCTCTTCACACAGTTGAAGCGCACGGTTTAGATGAGCAAACAAAAGCAGATATTGCTCGTGCTTTTCAAGATGCGGCTGTTGCAACACTTGTTATTAAATGCAAACGAGCACTGGATGCAACCAAACAAAAGACGTTGGTAGTTGCGGGAGGCGTGGGTGCAAATAAAGCATTACGCGAAGCATTAAAAATAATGTGTGATAAGCGAGGCGTATCTTTATATTTTCCTCGCCAGGAATTTTGCACTGATAATGGAGCGATGATTGCTTATGTTGGCTGTCAGCGTTTGCTGAGAGGTGAGCACGATGATCTTAGTGTTAACGTTTGTGCTCGCTGGCCGCTAGAGACTTGTTAGATCATTAGTACAGTCCCCTCCCCCCTTGCGAGCGTTATTGAATAAATGTCGTTCGCAAGGGGGGTGATTTTTACTTATTTCCACCACCACTTTCCATCAACCAAACGCGCAATCATCATACTGCTGACACTATTTCCCGTGACATTCAACAGGGTTGCAGGTGGATCAATGATAATGCTAATGGCAGCAATAATGATTAACACAGATGGCGGAAAACCATAAACAGTCAAAATCAATAATTCACCTAACATACCGCCACTAGGAATTGCACCCATTACGGTCCCTACCAATAAAGAAACACCTAACGCAGTAAATAGCACAGAAGGACTAGTAAAATTTAAATGGAAAATACCGAATAGAAAGGCAATTTTAATGACACCGCCAATGACAGATCCATCTTTATGAATCATCGTACCTAAAGGTACAACTGTTTCGTAAATTTCAGCAGAAACACGCATGTTTTTAGTAGCAGCCAAATTAGCCGGAAGACTTGCAGCACTGCTGCATGTTGCTATGGCAGTAATCATTGGCAGAAATATATTTTTCCAAAATAGTTTTACACCCGTCTTTTTCGCTGCGAGATAGGCATACCATGTGTAAGCTATAAAAAAATAAATCAATGCAATGACATAATAAATAATAGCGACGCGAAGATAACTTTCTATGAGTTTTGCGCCAAGCTGACTTACTAAAACCGCAAAATAAGCAAAAAAACCAATCGGTGCGTAATACATGATGATAGTAAACACACGCATAAATATTTCTTCACCCGATGTGAGAAATGATTTGGCTTTTTCATTCTTCGTCGATGAAGTTGCAAAACCGACCAAAATGGAAAATACGATTAACGCTAACATGTTTTCGTGAGATAACAATTTTGAAAAATCAGATACAGTAAAAATAGTTGCGATTTGATTGCTTAAACTAACAGCAGTGATTTTTTCCGCAGATGATAAGGGTAAATAAATGCCTTGTGCTGGTGGAAATAAAACAACGGCTGTTAAAGCAAAAAAGGCAGCGATCAAACCAGTAAATACAAATACAATGGCCATGTAAAAAATAATTTTGCCTAATTTTTGTAATGAACCTGCACGTGCAATAGCGGAAGCTACACTAAAAAAAATAAGGGGAACGATAGCAGTAAAAATTAAATTAAGAAAAATATCACCTAAAGGTTTTAATGGTTGTGCATATTGAGGCAAGAAGCATCCGACAAGACCACCTAATAAAATAGATGCAATTAACAACAGAGGAAAAGCATAATATTTTAATGGTCGATAGGATGTCGTCACGATGTAGGCTTCCTTTTGCCAATTTTATTTTCCTGTCCTTGCAATAATTTTTGAATATTACTGCGATGACGAAAAATAAGAATAACACTCATCACTGCGATAGTTGCAGCAAAAATTATATCGTGAGTGACATAGCCTATGTAAAAAGGCGCAAGGATGGATGCAACTAGTGAAGACAAAGAAGAATAACGAAATAAAACGGCAACGACGACCCAAGTTAGTAACCATGCGAGTCCAGTTGGCCAAGAGAGTGCAAGGATACATCCTAATGCGGTAGCAACACCTTTTCCGCCTTCAAAGCCAAAAAAAATAGGATATAAATGACCGAGGAAAGCAGCGAATGTGACTAGTGCAATCGTAATATCAGAAAGACCCATCCATTTAACAATGAGAACGGGAATAACACCTTTTAACATGTCGCCTAGTAAAGTAATGATGGCGGCTTTTTTTCCACCGATTCGTAATACATTGGTTGCGCCAGGGTTGCGAGAACCTTGTGTGCGTGGATCAGGTAATCCCATTAATTTGCATACAATGATTGCGCTTGAGATAGAGCCAAAAAGATAAGCGATAACAACGGCGATAATTGATTCTGTTATTAGCATAAGTTCCCGCGTGAAAATGATTGAGTCAAAGAAGCTAGGTACTCTACCTTAAGCAATTTATCATCGCCAACTTTTCATCATCTTGTCATGCCAGCATGTTTTTAGCTGGTATTTCAATATTAGTAAAAACTGAAGCGCGTTGGTGCTAACATATGCAGATAACTTATTAAAAGAGAACCTTATTCAATGTCAAACGCACATAATCTAATTTGGATTGATTTGGAAATGACCGGTTTAAATCCGGAAAAAAACCGTATTATTGAAATTGCCACCATTGTTACTGATCCAGATTTGAATGTGATTGCGGAGGGGCCTGTATTTGCTATTCATCAAAAAGATTCTCTGTTAGATGAAATGGATGATTGGAATACCAATCAGCACAATGGTTCTGGCTTAGTAGATAGAGTAAAAAAAAGTACGGTAACAGAAACAGAAGCTGAAGAATTGACCTTATCGTTTTTGAAACAACACGTACCTTTCGGTAAATCACCCATGTGTGGAAATAGTGTATGGCAAGATAGACGTTTTTTGACGCGTTATATGCCTAGTTTAGAACAATATTTTCATTATCGATTAGTTGATGTCAGTACTTTGAAGGAGCTTGCACTGCGCTGGGCACCACGAGTGTATGGAGGGTTTCAAAAAGAGTCACATCATCTTGCACTTGAGGATATTCGCGATTCTATTGCTGAACTAAAATATTATCGAGAACATTTATTTAATCCCGCTGTGTTGACGAGATAGAGAATTCTTTGTTTCTGCGTTGAGTATCTGCCCCCCTTTGCGGGCAGGGTGGGGATGTACCCAATAACCATGACATCTATTTATTTATTTGCTTATCAATCGCCCAAAGAATATGTTCACGTACCATTTCCGAAACATGCAATAAGCGAGTTTGTAAAACGGACACAATAACAGGATCAAATGGTGCATTGCCAAGTGCAACAGCTATGTTACGCAGCCAGCAATCATAACCAATTCGTCGAATGGCAGAGCCTTCTGTTTTACGCAAAAATTCTTCTTCACTCCAATTAAATAACATTAATAATTCAGGAGAATGTAAATTATGCCGAGGATAAAAATCTTTTTCGCCGGTAAATTTTGCAAATTTATTCCAAGGGCAAACTAGCTGACAATCATCACAACCATAAATGCGATTACCAATTAGTGCGCGTAATTCAACAGGAATACTTTCACGTAATTCAATCGTTAAATATGAGATGCATCGTCTTGCATCCAGTTGATAAGGCGCAATGATAGCTTGCGTTGGACATACTGTGATGCACGCTGTGCAACTTCCACAATGACTTTGTTTTTTCGGTCCATCCACAGGCAGTGGAATATTCGTATAAATTTCCCCCAGAAAAAACCATGACCCTGCTTTTGAATTAATAAGATTAGTATGTTTACCAATCCATCCTAAACCTGATTTTTCTGCAATAGGTTTTTCCATGACGGGTGCACTATCACAAAATGCTCGATAACCATGTGATATGGCTTGCTGATTTATTTTCTCTGCAAGCATTTGCAAACGTTTACGCATTAGTTTGTGATAATCACGGCCAAGGGCATAGCGAGAAATATACGCTTTACGCGGATTGTTTAGCACGTCAAAAATATCTGTCTCAGGCGGTAAATAATCCATGCGTACGGAAATAATTCTAATAGTGCCTGGAATTAATTGTTGCGGATGAGTGCGCTTTTCTCCGTGTTTTTCCATATAATCCATAGCGCCATGAAATTTTTTCGCAAGCCACAGTTGCAATTTTTCTTCATATTGGGAGAGATCAGTATCAGTGATACCTATCTGTTGAAAGCCCAGTTCAAGTCCCCATTGCTTAATGTCATGTGCCAGATTATGCATAATTTTTTTTATAAAAGTGTGTATGCGGACACGCATTATAGTTGATTTTTAATCAGAACAAAAACTTAGGTTTTTCCTTACTGTTTGATGCTTAACAATCTGTTAGTTAATGCGTTTTATACTATTTGAAACAAGGGCCTATAATTAATTAAAACAAATCGGGGATGATAAAATGCTGAGAGTCCAATCTATTTTGCAAGTTGCGCAAGGCATTACTATCGATGATTTGTCACAAACAGAAGAGATATTGAAAAAATTAAACGAAGCTAAATCAGCTGAAGACGTAGAAAAAATAGCTAATTCATTACCACTTCGTATCATTACCATTCTTCGCGCGATGAAAGATGAGTATGAGGACATAAATCAAACGATTGTTGAGAGACGTGGAGATAAAGCAGATACCAATGATGCTAATAATGAAGCCATGTCAAGAATACCATTTCTTCCTCAACTTATTAGTGTCGATGTATCGAGTAGATTAGTTGTGTTGGAAGAAATTTTAAGTCCTTATTATGATTTGATGAATCCGGTGATTGCGCGTTTTGCTGAAACATCTTTCAACCCTATGAGATTTCTTGTACCAAAGATTGCGGAAAAAAGACTAGAAAATAATATGGAGATACTTCGTCATTTACGAGAAGAAAATGCGGAACTCTCTAAGATAAAAGCAGAAGCACCCGATGGTTTTAGTTATGCTGAGTGCCAAGAACACATTAAGAAAAAAAGACGAGAGGCAAATCAAGCCAAAGAGCAAGAATTGAAACAAGATACTGAATATCAAGGCTATCTTAGGTTTATGGAATATATAAAGTTAATTTTGGCTTCTGCACCAGAAGGAAAACGATTAGAACAAAAATATCTGGATGCTATTAACAAGTATCTTAAAGACGTAGCAAAAGTTAATCTTGATTACACTGGTCTTCAAGATGCAATTAAAGCAAAAACAGAAATAAATACAATCTTACAAAATGATCCTGACTTCGTACGATATTCTGATTTTGTCAATGGCGTAGATGAAATTAAAGAACGACATACGACGGAAATGAAGAAAATTAGAAATCAAGATGCGACGGAAGAAGGTGAGAAAGTGGGGGAGCTAAAAGTAGCAACAAAATTTGCTGCTATTCAACAGGCAACAAAAGATTATTATACCTATTTGATGCAAGTGGTAGATAAGGCCCTAAATGATAATCCTGATCTCAGTATGGTCTTGCAAATGGAGCATACGTTTGATGCGGAAGACCACAGTATGAAAAATGTTCCTGGGATTATTTTGCTCGCCGAACAAATGCACTTACTTTTTCTGGAGCAAAAAAATCAACTTGAAACAAAAAGCAATAATTTTTCGAATCTAACTAACTATGTTGATGGAACAATGTCAGAGCAAAGACGTGCTGCACTGGTAGCTTTACCAAAAACAACTCAGCTCGCTTTATTAAAGCTACAAACGGTGAATGAATTACAAAACAAGCTAAACAATCCAAATAACACACAGAAAGCAAAATATGATGATGCTGCCGATTATTTAGGTAATAAAGAGAGACAAGAATTATTGATGACTCGTCGTGATAATGCTGGAAGGGTATTTTTAAAATGCTTGGCAAGCGTAGGATTAGTTGTGAGTGGCCAGTTTTCTAAGCTATCTCAGTTGTGGAAAACAAAAGGACATGCATTTTTAACGAAAGCGGCCGATGTAGAGCCAGAAATAAAATTGAAGAAATAATTAAACGACACTTAAAAAAACCTTAAGGTTTTTGTGTGATTATCGATTGGATTAACCCTGAGTGCCAATATGCTGTTTCATCTAATACGTTTTAATTATTACCACTATTTTTATGCCTGCTGGTGCAGGTAATTATCTCTTTTCTCCTACATTTTTTACTAAATAAATCATCCTGAATCAGGTAATGTAGTATCTCTTACTGGAGACGTTATATGGATTTCAAATTATTAGGCAGTATTTTATTAATTGTTGGTACTTCAATCGGTGCTGGCATGCTTGCATTGCCCATTGCCACTGCGCAATTAGGTTTTGTTGGATCATTAATATTATTGGTGGGTTGTTGGTTTGTGATGACAGCAGGTGCATTTCTATTATTAGAAGTGAACTTATGGATGCCGCAAAACAGTAACTTAATTTCAATGGCGAAAGCAACTATTGGTCCTGTTGGGCAAATTATTTCTTGGATAGTTTATTTGCTACTGCTTTATTCTTTGTTATGTGCTTATATCGCAGGTGGCAGTGATTTATTTCACAATTTATTGTTGTCACAAAATATTAATATTTCGCAATCCATATCATCCATTGTCTTCACATTTTTATTTGGTGTCATTGTTTATCTCGGTATTCGGTCGGTTGATTACGTTAATCGGGGTTTGATGTTTGTTAAATTGAGTGCTTATATTTTATTAGTGATTTTGCTCACACCATTTATTTCAATTGATAAAATTGTCGCAGGTAATATTGGTCATATTACGTCAACCACAGCATTAACAGTTACCATCACTTCATTTGGTTATGCGAGTATTATTCCCAGTTTACGAATTTATTTTAATGGCGATTTACACAAGCTAAAAAAGGCTATTTTGATTGGTAGTTTAATCCCGCTGGTTTGTTATATATTGTGGGACGCCATTATCATGGGTGTTATTCCACTTGATGGTGCAAACGGTCTTGTATCAATTTTGCAATCGAAAAATTCGACTAGTGATTTGGTTAATACATTGTCTGTTACAGCAGCAAGCAATGCAGTGACATTTTTCACTAGACTGTTTACTTCTATTTGCGTTGTTACTTCTTTTCTTGGTGTTTCGTTATGCTTAACGGACTTTTTGTCGGATGGGTTGCATTTAGAAAAACAAGGTAACAGTAATTTATTTATTCATTTACTTACCTTCTTGCCGCCGCTTGTCATTGTGTTATTTTTCCCTAATGCATTTATTAATGCATTGGAATATGCGGGTATTTATTGCATTGTGCTTTTAATTTTATTACCAGCATGGATGACATGGATGGGTCGTTACCGTAAACATTTAGCAAGAGGATATGAATTCATGGGTGGTAAAGCATTGCTGTTATTTATGATGATCTTTTCACTCATCATGATTGTAAAGAGTTTGGTGAGTTAATTTTTTATCGGTGATTTCGATTGGGATTTGCTATAAGTCAGTCGGATTTAAACAGTTTTATGTATCATTAGCGTGTTATGTCCAGGCAAAATAAAATTTGCTTGGACAAAACATAACAGCGCTAAGTAAAAAATAATTTAATAACTCCGTTTATACGTATTCATGGCTTTAGATTGAAAATCAGCCAAGCTTGTATACGGTGGTTCTTTTTGTGTTGGGTTCTTTCTTATAACAACCCCTTCAGTAATTTTTTGATAGTTTTTATTAGTGCTTGCTTGTTGTGCTGTTAAGGTAAAAAAATTAGCGTTTGGAATAGAAGTAAATTCATGGTTAGCTGTTAATAAAAAATTTAAACAATGAAGTTGAAGTGCGAAATCGGGTGTTTTAATGGGATATTTTTTTTCTAGATTATATTGGTCACGCTGCTCATAAAAAGATTTTATCGCAAATTCGAATTTATATAATTCTTTACGATCATTTTCACGCAGGTAGTATGGCAGGTTTCGTAGCTTTGAATCGCCAAAGCATTTCAATAGTGAATTGAAAACAAAAGGAGAGCAACAACTAAAGTTAAATGTATCAGAGTCAAAAACTTTCTCTGGTGAGCTTGTTTCTAAAGAGTCAGCTGTTGTATCTATAGTATTGTCCCACAAAGAGTGACTAGATTGATCTTTTTTAATTTGGACCATCACCATCAACTCAAGTAATTGTTTAAAACTTAATTCTTGGCCAGACTGTAATTTCAGATTAAGTTTTCCTTTTGCAATTGCTTGTCTAAGTACTTCAAGCATCAAGCGATGTGAATACTTGCCATGAAATAAAATACCGTTAATTTGTTGATTTTCGCCAAATGTATTTTTAGCTGCAAATTGATTTGCTAGCTTGCGAGGGATGATATCTAAAAATTTAAGAGCGTCGCCATATTCAATATTAATACCATTTAATTGTTCTCTCTTTAATAAAAGATCATTCAATGTTCTATTATGTTTAGCAGGAACATAATTTTTAGAAGGATTTGCATCCTTAACAGGAAATAAAATATACCATCCTTTACCAGCTATTAATTCATGCTGAACTTTACTATTTTCAATAACAATGCCATTTTTTTCTAATTCTTTTCCCAATTCATCATCTAGGTCTTTCAGCAGCTCCATAACTAATTCAGGATCTCTTGCGATATCAATTATTTGATCATGTATTTGAATAACATCTTCCTTGGTAATAGAAAATGACAAGGTATCAGGAATTTCAATTTTTTCTGCCAGTAAAATTTTTGGCTTTAATTTGGGTTTCTCGATAACAATTTTTTTAATTATTTTGTCTGAAAAGCTAACCGGTTTTGTACAGCTTTCATAAAATTTTTTATAATCTTTGACATGGGGTTTGCCAAATTCAAGATTTTTAAAATTGTAAACAGTTCTTTCAATTGTAATAGGCGGCATATCATTTCCATCGTCTTTTGTGATCAAAAATTGTTTTGCTAAAACTTTAGCATCGGATAATTAAGACAATATGAATTAGAAAATTACTAGAAATGACAAAGTTCAAGCGGCATTTTGGCAAAGAAGTAAAATTCTGAAATGACACATATTAAATAAACTTGCGACCGTGAATCTTTTTTTATAGTATCGACCGCTATGATAAAAACTATTTCCTCTCCAACAAGCGTACTTGACTTGGGCTCTATTAAGTCTGTGGTCATTATTGTGCCCTAACGGGTCCTCACTTCTCTCATCACATTTGTTTTTTATCAATAACTTAAAAAGATACCTAAGAAGACTTTAATAATTGCTATGTATGATGGTTTGATGCATGAGGGCGTGTTATGAATTCAAAATTAATAGGTGGCATTTTACTCGTTGTAGGCACAACAATCGGTGCCGGCATGTTGGCTTTACCTATTGCTACGGCGCAATTAGGTTTTTGGGGCTCAACATTTTTATTAATTGGATGCTGGGCAATTATGACTGCGTGTGCATTCTTATTTCTTGAAGTTAATTTGCAATTGCCGCCCAAAACAAACCTGATTTCCATGGCCGGTGCAACATTAGGTGTTCCTGGCCAAGTATTGACGTGGATTACTTATATATTGTTACTTTATTCAATCTTGTCAGCTTACATTGCGGGTGGCGGTGATTTGTTCCACTATTTATTGCAAACCAGCGGCTTCAATGTATCACTTTCTGTTGCTTCATTATTGTTTACTCTTTTATTTGGCATTATTGTTTATTTCGGTATTCGCTTTGTTGATTACGCTAATCGTAGTTTGATGTTTGGAAAATTAGGCGCGTTTATCTTGCTCGTGGTCCTTGTTCTGCCATTTGTTTCAAAAAGCAATATCAATCATGGCGAATTGAAACAGATTACTTCATTAAATAGTATTAGTGTGGTGATTGTTGCATTTACTTGTTTAATGATTATTCCAAGTTTGCGTACTTATTTTA
This sequence comes from Gammaproteobacteria bacterium, assembly GCA_027356065.1. Classification (GTDB taxonomy): domain Bacteria; phylum Pseudomonadota; class Gammaproteobacteria; order DSM-16500; family DSM-16500; genus Aquicella. The sequence goes on along the minus strand of DAIEGU010000003.1, from coordinate 457 downwards.
ATGAAGATGTTAAATTGCTGCGTAAAACTATTTTTTTCGGTACATTGATTCCATTGGTTTGTTATATAGCCTGGGATTTGGTCATTATGGGGGTCATCCCATTTGTGGGTGAGCATGGTCTACAGCAAATGTTACATTCATCCAGTTCAAACAGTGACTTGATTGTTGCATTAACTTATATTTTACAAAGTCAAAAAGTCACACTATTCGCAAAATTTTTTACTTCAATTTGCATGGCAACATCATTTTTAAGCGTCTCACTTTCACTTTCTGATTTTTTATCGGATGGATTAAATATAGTAAAACGTGGCTTTGGCCTCACGTATCCCCTCATTTTTAAATCACCCATAAGATGGATTGCAGCGATTCATGCTCAAGCAACAACTCAGTGAAGCATTTTACAAATTCTTTTGATTCATCTAATTTCATATTTGGCAACTTATTGTAATAATGGCAC
>DAIEGU010000173.1 GCA_027356065.1 Gammaproteobacteria bacterium | reverse complement strand
GGTTTCAATAATCGCGGCACAAATTTTATCTTCTAACAATTTATATTTAGTTGGCATATCAATGAAATTATTTATCATGATAGAAAAAGCAATCGTGTGTTTCTTTTTTGTTTTTAGATAACCAGATAAAGCAGTTACGGCCGTTTCAGTTCCCGTTTTTGCGAATACATTTCCACGCAAATTCTTGTCATTCATACGAGCTTTAATTGTTCCGTCAATACCTGCAACGGGTAATGCATTCATAAACAAGGGTGAATGATCTTTTGTGACATAAGCACCGTGCAACAAAACCATAATTTCTTGCGGTGTTACAAAATTGTAACGCGAACCGCCTGCTCCATCTATGTAAGTCGTCGTTGGAATTGATAAGCCAACGGTTTTTTTCAACGTATCGTACAATGCATCATGTCCATTTTCCCACGTACCGCTGCCATGAGAAAAAGCAGCACCCATTTTTTTAAATAGTGAGTTTGCAATAGCATTGTCTGAATCTTTTAACATGGTGTTAACCAATGCAGACAACGGTTTCGAATTTGCACTTACCAATAAAGCAGGCAACGTATTTACTTTTTTAAATTCTATTCCTTGCGAATTAATCTGATATTTATTCAATAAAAAAGTGAGTACTATTTGAATATTGTTGCGTGGATTTTTGATTGCTAAGGCAAGTGGTTTTGCTTCAGCGTCCACATTTACACATCCGCTAATGACATAAGCATTTTCCTTCGACGAAATAGTCAATTTACATTCAATGTTTTTATCTTGCGTTATTACTTGATTAATAAACTGCACAGACGATGGCTGTTGAGACGTCAGTATTGCAGTCTGATTAACTTTTACCGCTGGACTAATCGTTGCTGTCACGCAATTATGATCAAGTATTAATGAACTAATTGGTGAACCCCAACAATATTTTTGATCATCCCAGGTTGTTCCAGGACTCATTGCGACATCATCAAATACACTATCATCAATAATGACACGGCCATTAATTTGTTTAATATTCACTTCTGAAAGTGAAGCAATCAATTGTTCAAGCTGCGCAAAAGTTAGCGTAGGATCGCCAGAAAATGTGAGATAAATATTATCGTTTAATATACCGTCGTGTAATTTAGTTTTATCGACAAATAATTGAGTTTGATAAACAAAACCAGACCCAAGATAATTTAATGCCGCCCAAGCAGTAAATAATTTTTCATTACTCGCTGGCATAAAATAACGATTTGCATTTTTTTGATAAAGCGTTTTCCCAGAATCTACATCTTCAACTAAAACACCCACATTTAGATTTTGGCCGAACTCGGACAAAATGGAATTAATTTTTTTATCTAATTTAGCGGACTGATGAGAAGCAAAAACCGCATTTAATGATATAAATGCGGTAAAGATGACTAAAGCAAAAATTACGCTGTTTTTTTTCATGCTGCTTTTATGGCATAAAACTCTGCAAGTGATTTATCGATTCGATTTGCAATTTCGTCTGCTTCACTTTCATTAATAATAAGTGGCGGTAATAAACGAATAACTTTATTAAATGTCACATTAAATAAAATGCGATGTTTCATCCCTATTGCAACGACTTCCATACATGGTTTATCTAACTCAATACCAATCATTAACCCGCGGCCACGTATGGTAACAACACCAGCGTACTTGCTTAAAGTTGACTTTAATTTTTCTACAAGATAATTACCCATGCGTGTTGCATTCGCCAAGATATCTTCTTTAATCATGGAATCGATAACGGTAATGCCTACTGCGCACACAAAAGGATTACCGCCAAATGTTGAACCATGTTTTCCTGGGCCAAACAAATTGCACGCTTTACCACGCGCAAGACAAGCACCAATTGGCACGCCATTTCCCAATGCTTTTGCAACCGTCATTACATCAGGATGAATGTTACTATGTTGATAACAAAACCACTTACCTGTTCTACCCATGCCTGTTTGCACTTCATCTAGTATCATCAGCCAATCATGCTGATCGCAAAGCTTTCTAATATGCTGTAAATATTCAGCATCAGCAATTTGAATACCGCCATCACCTTGAATGGGTTCAAGCATAACCGCGACGATTCTATCGCCATACTTATTCGTTACTTCATTTAACTCAGCAATGTCATTCATGTTTACATAAATAAAATCTTTTACTAGCGGCTCAAATCCTTGTTGTATACGCGGTGTTCCAGAAGCACTTAAAGTAGCCATACTTCGACCATGGAATGAGTGATGCATAGTCACAATAATAGGCTCAGCAATGGCTTTTTTTCGTGCATATAATCTCGCTAATTTAATAGCTGCTTCGTTGGCTTCGGCGCCGGAATTACAAAAATATGCTTGCTCCATCTCGGAAATAGTTGTTAGTTTTTCGGCTAACTCAATCTGATGAGCAATATAATAGGTATTCGATGTATGCAACAATTTGGCGGCTTGCTCAGTAATCGTTTGGGTAACAGCAGGATGAGCATGACCTAATCCACACACGGCTATGCCTGCTAAACCATCTAAATATTGATTATTTTGTAAGTCCCAGAGCCACGCTCCCTTACCTCGTTCAAAAAACACCGGCAGCTGGTTAAAGTATGTAGGCATTATTTTGTTTGACATAGTCCACCTGAATGTAGATAGCAAATTAGTGCTTCTTTTTATCAGTTCTGACTGCCTTTTGGCAAGCAGAGACTTGACCGTCATGGCCTGTGTTATTATTATCGCAGGTCCCTTCCAGAGGGCAGAGCAACAAACAATTGCAAGCGCTTGTTGTAATCAGGAACCAAAAATTATGATGATGGAAATGAGCTCGCGCTATCAAATGATAAAACTAATAATTAGAAAAAAATCATGGAAAATCATTCAATTTCTATGCTTGATGATCACGTTGGCACTCATTAATCACGCCGCTTTTGCTGCAACTACAGCGCATAAAACTATACATAAAAAGCATTATGTAAGTAGAAAACATAAGACAAAGCGCTTCGCAAAGCAGCGTATCGTGCCTAGGGTCAATCTGCCGAATATTCAAGCTAGTGCGCTTGCTGATAATAAAGAACCTGTCTCGCGCAGCTGGTTCGTCAACTCTATCGAAGATAAATTGATCAGTTTTGTGCATAAAACTGTGTCGCATTTGCGCTATAGCACTTATAAACTTGGCGGTAGTAAATTTGATACATCGAAAGGTATATATATAGTTGATTGCTCAAATTACGTTGACCGGGTGTTAGAAACCATTTATCCCAAAGCTTATTCTTCCTTAGTTGACTGGACGGGAACAGATAATCCAACCACTCATGACTATTATAATTTTTTCACTGAGCTCAATAATAGTTCAAACTATAATTGGACCAAAGTGGAAGATATCGAAGAATTACGTACAGGCGATATTTTAGTATTCCGCTATAAAAATGCTGCAGGCAATGAAACGGGCGGACATGTCATGATAGTCATGGATAAACCTATCATCGAAGATGATAATTATTTTGTAAAAGTTGCAGATTCAGCATCGGGCGGCCATAGCGAAGATACGCGGCCACATCACGTATCAGGAGTTGGCATTGGAACATTATTACTTAAAAAAAACCCTAAAACTTTTCAGCCGTCTGCATTCGCATGGAGTTCGGGTTCTCGCTGGAAAAGCAATGTAAATTTTGCCATGCTGCGACCTATTGAAGTAAGCTAATTCATTATATCGCGATTCTTATCACAGCTAAGCAACGGAGTATGCATGACTTTCCATTTCTTTCGCCTATGCACTTGCTTGTTCCTGATTTTATTTTTTCAACACTCTTTTGCTGCTATATCAACCAATGAAAATAAATCCGCTGTAAAAAATGATAAACAACAATTACAAGCACCTCTGTTGCCTAATTTAGGCAGCTCTGAATTCCCTATTACTACTAAAATACCACTAGCACAGCGGTTCTTTAATCAAGGACTCATTTTATTTTATGGCTTTGAATGGGGTGAATCTATTCGCTCTTTTCAAGAAGCAACTCAATTGGATCCAAATTGCGCGATATGCCAATGGGGCCTTGCATTAGCATTAGGAGCAAAAGCAAATGCACCTATGACTGGAAATGAATATGCAGATGCAAAAACAGCTATTGAAAAAGCACAATCGCTTTCCGCAAATGCATCTGAAAAAGAACGCGCCTACATCAATGCATTAGCACTACGGTTTCAACATCCGCCTAAACCGATAAATAAAAAGCATATGTTTAGTTGTCATGCAACTGGCGCGCAAGAAGAATCTACGCAAGAAGAATTATCAAATTATGCTGATGCAATGAGACAAATCACCACGCGTTTTTCTGAAGACAAAGATGCAAAAGCCTTATATGCATATGCATTATTTGATGTGATTCAATGGAAATTCTGGGATGCAAACGGCATTATCAATCCATTGACTCCTTCGCTTATTAATACATTAGAAGCAGTTATTACTTACGATAAACTACATGTTGGCGCTAATCACTATTATATTCATGTCATGGAACAGTCACCGCAACCTGACGCAGCGCTCGCTAATGCAGATCGCTTAAAAACATTAGTACCTGGCTCAGAACATTTGGTCCATATGCCAACACATATTTATTTTTTAACTGGCCGTTATCATGAAGGCACACAATCGAATCAACAAGCGATTGCAGCATATAAACAATATAGTGATATTGTTCGTAAACAAGGCTTCGAACCTGAGATTACTTATTTATATCATCATGATTTTGATTTCCTGCGTACAACTGCAACGATGGAAGGTCGTCGAGGCCTTGCACTTTCTGCTGCGCGTGAGTTACTAGAAAATTTACCTGAAGAGTGGATTAAGGAAAACCCAGAATTACAAGGGTTTCTTACCATTCCTTATTATGTAATGGCTCGTTTTGGCATGTGGAATGAAATTCTTGCCGAACCCACACCAAACAAAGACTATGTATATGTATTAGGTATGTGGCACTACATTCGCGGCCTTGCACTTGCTCATACAAATAAAATAGATGATGCAAATAAAGAGCTCGATAAACTACGGACAATCATTAGTAAAGGTGTTTCAGGCATTGCGCTGGGTGAGAGTGGATTTAATCTTTTAAAAATCGCCAATGAAATATTGGCAGCGAATATTGCTAGCATTAAAAACAATGAAGCTGAAACTTTTTCACATTTAAAAGTAGCAGCAAAAATCCAACACGACATGGGCTATCATGAACCACCCGATTGGTATTTTCCTGTAAAAGAAGCACAAGGTTACGCTTACTTACATTTCAATCATCCTACAGAAGCGATAGAAACATTTGTCGAAGCATTAAAACAATATCCTGATAATGGATGGGCGCTTTATGGGCTTACCCAAAGTCTAATTAAACAAGGGAAAAATAGTGCAGCTGCACAAGTTAACGAAAAATTCAAACGTGCATGGCAATATGCAGATATAGAATCACCAGTCAGTTTATTTTAGGACAAACTATATGACAGTCACTTTTGAAGATATAAAAAAAGCAGCTGAACGTATACGCCCTTATGTTAAACGCACACCCATACTCACATCGCAAACCTTAAATAACATCACCGGCGCAGAACTTTATTTCAAGTGTGAAAATTTTCAGAAAGCAGGCGCATTCAAATTTCGCGGCGCAACAAATGCTGTTTTTTCTTTAATCGAAGAACAAGCTAGTCACGGTGTTGCAACGCACTCATCGGGTAATCACGCAGGCGCACTTGCCTTAGCTGCAAAAACTCGCGGCATTAAAGCTCATATTGTGATGCCTAAAAATTCTGCGGAAGTAAAAAAGCAAGCTGTAAAAGGTTATGACGCTGAAATCACTTTTTCTGAACCAGGCATGGAAGCGCGAGAAGCAACACTTAATGAAGTAATTAAAAAAACTGGCGCAACGTTGATACATCCTTTCGATAATGAAAATGTGATTGCAGGTCAAGGTACTGTTGCAATCGAATTATTAGAACAACATCCTGATTTAGATGTCATCATTGTCCCGATTGGCGGCGGTGGCTTAATTTCTGGTATATCAATCGCCGCTCAAGCACTTTCAAAGAAAATTAATATTATTGGCGCTGAACCTGAATTAGCCAATGATACTTATCTATCATTCAAAGAAAAAAAACGCATTAGTATTCCATCACAAACCAGCATATGCGATGGATTGCTAATGACGGTGGGTCAAATAACGTTTCCTATTATTCTTGAAAATGTAACTGATATTTTTACTGCTTCTGAGCAATCTGTTTTACAAGCAATTCAGTTGATATTAGAGCGTATGAAAATTGTTGTTGAGCCTTCAGCTGCAATTACATTAGCAATCATGCTAGAAAATCCAACTATTTTTCGTGGTAAAAAAATCGGTTTAATATTATCTGGCGGCAACATCGACATTAAAGCAATTGCCAAATTACTTTAATAAGCTTTATCCAACTATTGCCCATAAGAAAATTCCGGCGAGAATCAAAATAATCCCGACTATCAGCGCGATAATAAAGGATGGCAAAGTGGATTTATGAGAATAACAGTAATAGAGTAGCCAAGTGATGGCTAACGCGATTAGCCAATATCCAAATGCAAATCCAATCATGTAACCTGGAGAACTCATTGCTCCGGATGCATTCATGTGCATAGGCCCAATTGCATCCAAGAAAGCAATTAACGTATAGGCAATAGAAAAAAACACGGCCACTTCAAAATTAGATACTTTTTTCCATCTCATTCTTTGCTCCTTAAGAACACAATTTTAATTTCTAAAATATGCTAAAACAAATGTCGGTTTCAACTCGCTTATTATTGTTAACAAAAAACAATATTTTTAGTTCAACACTAATTCAAATTATTATTATATGAACAATTAGAATACATAAACAGCGTGATTTAGTATTCTAATTTATTCTTTTTGCCAAAATGCATAATTGAATTTTAAATTTTAAATTCATTCACGTAATCATTATCAAACATAAAATGCTTTTATTGGAGTACAACTCTAAGTAGAATCCTTATCTGAAAACGTAATGTTTTTATGTATCTATCTGTTGTTATTTTGAAAAATATTATGTAACTTATTAACTTCTTACTCTTTGATTATGATCCGTGATGAAATCTATTCAAAGGAATGTAGTGAAAACGTTATAAAGGAGACATGCATGAACCTCTCGTCATTTTCGTTAAAAGTGTTAACAGCGTCATTAGTATTAGCGTCAACAACGGGCTTAGCTTTCGCGAAGAATTATAAAGCAGAAGCTAATTACAAAGGCGAACCTGTTTATAAAGGTGAAGTACCTTGCCCAGTTCCTCCAATGTTGAAAGATGGTTTCTACTTAGGTATTCAAGGTGGCTATGATGCTTACCGAGTTCGTGAAAGTATTAACGCTATGGATCCTGATGATGATTCCTCTCTGACAGCAAATCCCGTTATCAGTTCAACTGGCTGGGTTGGCGGCTTATTTATTGGTTACGGCAGATACTTAACCGACATGTTCTATCTCGCTGGTGAACTCTATGGAAACGTTAGCGGTGCTGAACAAAGCTGGAATATCACTGCTAATAACTCAGATGGCACAGTTGATACGTACAATAACAAAGTTGAAACTAATGGTAGTTGGGGACTCGCTATCCTCCCAGGTATCAAACTCAATGATGGAGCTTTAGGCTACGTTCGCTTAGGCTACAACTGGGTTAACCTGAAAGGTACGGAAAGCGCTGCAGAAACCTTAGGTGGTGCTACTACCGGAAGCGTATCAACCAGCAAGTCTCAAACCAGCAATGGTTGGAACTTTGGCTTAGGTATCGAAGCTTTAGTTTGGGATAACTGGAGTGTTCGTACAGAATACAACCATATCTATTTGAACTCTTTCACTTCTTCATTTGGAACGAAGTTCAATCCATCCGACAACCAATTCTTGGTTGGTGTGAATTACCACTTTGCTTAATCGCAAATTGCTATTCAAAAAGGGCAGATTATCTGCCCTTTTTTATTTGTTTAATTTTTTATTTGTAAGTTAGCGCTCTTCGTAATGACGCGCTAACTTGTAATGACCATTTATGCACCAAAGCCCCTAAACAACGACAGGATTAATTAAAATGGCAAATACGATTTTAATTTTTCTAGGTGCCGGTATCGGTGGCGTTTTTCGTTTTTGGATTTCTAATTTTATTTATTGGTTTGCTGGCCGGCAATTTCCTTATGGAACATTAGTCGTCAATGTCAGCGGCTGCTTTTTAATGGGATTGTTATTTGTATTACTTCTAGAACGATTTGATTCTGCGGCTCCTCAATTAAGAGCTCTTTTATTGATTGGATTTTTAGGGGGTTATACAACGTTTTCTTCATTTTCAATAGAAACACTAAACCTTTTTGAAAATGGTGCATGGCTTAGTGGTTTTATAAATATGTTTTTCAGTGTTGTACTATGCATTGGCGCTACATGGCTCGGCGTAATAGGAGGAAGACAATTATGAAAACGATAGATGTCACCATAGCTCGAATTTATGTGATGGAATCAGAACACTTGCTTACTCGCATCGTAAATTATTTAAAAAACGATGTAAAAATTCGTGGTGTTAGTGTTTTTCGTGCCATTAGTGGTTTTGGTGAAACAGGTAATCATTCTGCTTCGTTGCTTGATCTCTCTGTCAATCTTCCTCTTGCCATTGAGTTCTTTGATAGCAAAGACAAGATTGAAATTGCTCTTCAGCATTTAAGTAAAACCATCAAACACGAACATATTGTTTTCTGGGAAGCAAAAGCGAACGACTAATGATTTTTTGGTAACAGCAAATGTCATCAATAAAATTCCATGATATTTCTAAAAAAACTGCGTTTCAGTTTGTACTCTTATTAAGTTTCGTCAGTTTATTTGCTGATATGACTTACGAAGGTGCACGAAGTATCACAGGTCCTTATTTAGCTTTATTAGGTGCAAACGCAGCTATTGTAGGATTTGTTGCTGGCTTCGGTGAATTTGCAGGATATGCTCTGCGTATTGTTTCAGGATATCTAGCCGACCGAACAGGCAAATACTGGACTTTTACTATAATAGGTTACATTTGTAATTTACTTGCTGTGCCTCTATTAGCATTTGCCGGACAGTGGTGGATAGCTGCTGTTTTAATTATTCTTGAACGAACTGGTAAAGCAATTCGTGTGCCGCCGCGCGATGCAATGCTATCGCATGCTGGCCAAAAAATGGGGATGGGATGGGTCTTTGGATTACATGAAGCAATTGATCAAATTGGTGCGATGGCAGGCCCTTTACTCGTTGCATTAGTTTTGTATGTAAAAGGCAGCTATCAAGAAAGTTTCGCAATACTTTTAATTCCAGCGTTAATTGCTCTGACTATATTGATGTTTGCAAGATGGCTGTATCCCCAACCACAAGCATTAGAAGTACAGCATGATAACTTGCATGCTCAAGGAATGAATGTTTCATTCTGGCTTTATCTAGTAAGTGCATCACTCATTGCCGCAGGTTATGCTGATTTTCCGCTGATTGCATATCATTTTCAAAAAACAGCCCTATTGTCACCGCTTTGGATTCCAATATCTTATGCTATTGCAATGGGTCTTAATTCGATATCTGCGCCGCTCTTTGGCCATATTTATGATAAAAAAGGTTTCGTCATTTTAATTATCGTGACCATTGCGTCTTGTCTTTTTGCGCCCTTAGTATTTCTAGGCAACGCCATGATGGCATATCTTGGAATTGCTTTATGGAGTATTGGTGTCAGTGCACATGAATCGTTAATGCGAGCGATTGTCGCAAACATGGTACCCATGAAAAAACGCAGTTCTGCATATGGAATCTTTAATACCGGTTATGGTATCTGCTGGTTTTTAGGCAGTTTCTTGATGGGAATAATTTATGATATTTCCATCCCTGTCTTAGTGATTTTTTCAGTATTAATCCAAATATCGGCCGTGCCAATATTATGGATAGTTATGCGTAATTCCCGCCTAAATTAAAGAAAATTCACTCGTAGAATTACCTCACTTAGCGCTTACTCATTGTTTTATAAGATAAATAAACAAAAAAACTCGTCACTTACTCTAAGGCTGCCTTAATGATCAACTGATAAAATTTTGATCATGTATCCGTTGTTTCTAAAATCGAGGTGGCTAATGAAGAAGTGTTTAATAGCGTTATTATTACTCTTTACGAGCGTACAACTTGCTTTTGCCGATGATACTGCCAACATCAGAATTAGAATCACCGGTGCAGTCGATAATCGCTATTTCTTGTGTGAACCTAATATCGGTTGTTTAAGTATTTATAATGCTGTTAGAAAAAATAAAACTTATCCTATCTACCATTCAATCGACATGGACAAACTCTATGTCACCGATACAGCAGACATGGGCTTATCTCCGCAAGGATTACCTAAATCTTGCGATGTAACAGTGAATACAAATAAGACCATCACCATCTACGGAAATTTAGTCCCTTCAAAAACGGGTATGCGCGTTAACAATCTTCGTTGCACACTGTCATAATATTGAAGAGTTTTTTATACAGTCGCGTCTTTATAATTATAAAGACGCGATTTTTCATTTATGTAATTCAGGCCGACACCGGACGTTTCAAAAATAATTCGCTCACTTCTTTCATTTCAACTTGATTAAGTCTTGGACCAAATTTAGAAACCACTTTTGAAGCAGCGACGCTAGCTAAATCACCTGCGCCATAATAACTGTAACCATGTGTAATTCCATATAAGAATGCGCCAGCAAAAACATCTCCCGCACCGACTGTATCAACTACATTAACTTTATAAGCTGGCAAATTTAAAAATTCATGACCATTAAATACCAGCGCACCTTCTCCACCCATCGTAATAACAAAAGAACATGCATGATCTTTCAATTTTTCTCTTGCGTCTGATAGTTTATCCGTACCCGTAAAAAGCAACGCTTCTTGTTCATTACAAAATAAAATATCAACTTTATTGCCAATGATATCGAGTAAACCGTTTTTGAAATAAGTCACCATGTTTGGATCAGAAAGACTTAATGCAGTTTTAACTTGATGATGTTGCGCTATTTCTCTTGCTGCAATGGCAGCTTCACAACCCGTTGGCTGTGCTACTAAATAACCTTCAATATAAAGATATTCAGAATTCTTGATTGCATGCTCTGATAATTGCACTTTAGAAAATGTTGCCGTTGCGCCAAGAAATGTATTCATCGTTCTATCAGCATCAGGTGTTACTAATACAATGCATTTTCCAGTTACACCATCACGCTCACCTTCATGCAAATTTGTGTGTATGCCATGCGCAAGTAAATCACGATAAAAAAAACTACCCGCATCATCATCACCTACTTTGCATGAATAAAAAGTTTTTGCGCCTAATTGTTGCAAAGTAAACAGTGTGTTTGCTGCTGAACCACCACACGCTTTTAAATGTTTAATGCCATCTAATTCCACAAGCAACTTATGATGCGTTGATTCATCTATGAGCGTCATAACTCCTTTTGCAATATTAAGGCGTTCGAGTGTTGCTAGACTAACCTCAAAATCGATATCAACTAATGCATTACCTATGCCGCACACTTGAAACTGCTTCATGATAAACTTCCTGTCAAAAGTTAGGGATTTTAACCTGCTAAAATATAAAACACACTGATTTTTTCGTACACTTAACTCGCTAACCAGTTGTTCTCCGGGTTCGCTTCAATGAACTCTTTAATTTCATAATGTCGATAATATTACTGCTTAAATAAAAAACAGGCCGACTAATATATAGATATTATTTATAAAAATAAACATGGCTGGGGCAATGCATCACCAATGCGCGTTTCCCCTTATCGCAATGCGGGTGAATTTTATATCCATAATTAAACAGCCACTTAGCATTAAACAGAAAAATCGCTGATTTTCGCAGTGTTATACTTTATTTATAAGAAATTTTTCCTCAATCGCACAAATGGATTTCACATGATCATCAGGAAGGAGGATAACTTTCCATGAAAAATATCATCATGATTGCATTAGGATGCATAAGCATTTCTCTAGCGAGTACTGTATTTGCAAGCTGCGGTGGTTGCGGCAGTTGCGGAACTGATTATTGTTCTGAACCAGAAAGTCCCTGCGCTTGCACAGACCCAGGCTGGAAGTTTAACACGTGTATGAGTAAAGCGGAATTTTGCCGAGCCTTTGGTAATATGGGCGAATTAGACGACTAACACTTGCATTCTTGCTCCTGCAAAAAACGCGCTTCCTTGCACATAAGCGACCATGTCAATTTGTCATAAGTTTTATTTATCTTTCTTTTTATCTTCATCTGTCCGCCAACTTTGCGGCATACCAGGCGGTCTAGGTGCTGTTGCAAGTGGTGTTGGACGAGAACCAGCAGATTGGCCTGCTGATTGAGAACCTTGCTCAGAAGAAGATGGTGCTGGTTTATAAGTGTTGGAATCAAATTCTTCCACTATTTCATCAATTGCATCATAAATTTTATACACAACGTTGACGCTCATCGCTGCTTCTTCCGCTAGCTTTTCATCCACATATTTTTTTGCGTCAGCGAGTTGTTTAAATGACTCGCAAAATATTTCGGGACCGCGCCCATATTGTTTTTTTACTTTGTAAGCCATGAAATCCTATCTCCTTCCATCTGGACGACCCTAAAGAGCCGGTATAGTAAACAACTCCTAATCAAAGTTAAACCCTTTGCTGTTGCTATTTCTTAATGCTGTTTAAAAAAAGACAATCCATAAATCTTTCCATCACAATATCTGTGTTTATTTTGTAAGAAACTTAACTTTTATAAAGAATAATTGTAATTTTTTATTTAATTTAACGATGAAATGAGTAGAATAGTTCCGGGTTTTCTTTTTATGGATAGACTAAAGGTAGAATGGCTAATGAAATCTATTTTTAAATCCACAATAGTTAATGCAGTTTTAGTTTTAATCGGCGCTACGTTGCTGACTGGCTGCAATACTGTCAAAGGGTTTGGTCAAGACATGCAAGAAGGCGGCAAACAACTTCAGCAAGAAGCTGAAAAATCACAAAATAACTAATTTTTATATAAGACTAAGTAAATGGAGAAAATATCATGTTAAAAAAACTTTCCGCTGTCGTTTTAGGTTCCGCTTTAATCGCTGCTAGCTCATTTGCATTCGCTGATGAAAATGCAGCTGCTCCAGCTGCTGCAGGCGTTGAAGCTCAAGCTCAGCAAGCTGCTGAACAACCTGCTGCTGAACAAAAATTAAGCGACAACCAAACCATGTCCACCGAACAAAATGCAGCTGCTGCTTCCAGCGACGACAGCAAAGCAAAAGAAACCAAAAAAGTCCACAAGAAACATCTTTCCAAGAAAACCAGCAAAAAAGACAAAGAAGCTCAAACCGTCTAACTGCTAACTCTTTAAACAACATCTCTCTTATCGCTTTATAAGCGATGAAGAGATGTTGTTCTTACATCCATCTCATTAAATCTACCCTCGTCTTAAGCCTAAATCATTATTACTCCAATATAATGTTTTTATAGTTATCGTTTTATCGCTCAGGTTAGAACAATTTATATAAAACTAAGCGTGAGGACAAAATTATGCAGCCCAAAAATTATGATGCTTGGCCAGCATTACCCTATGCTGAATTTTCTGAAACCGCCCATGTATTACATATGTTGGTACAAGCCATAGGTAAAACAAAATTAATCACGCCGTTTGAACCGCATTGGGCAAACGTCGCTTTGTGGTTAACTTATCGAGGCTTTACGACAGGCCCTATTTCTTATCAACAAGGTATTTTTAGTATTGAATTAGATTTGATTGAACACAAAGTTATTTGTCAAACTAGCTGGAGCACAGTGAAATATTTTGATATCAAATCAGGATCTGTCGCAGAACTCACGCACAATCTTTTTGCTACATTACACGAATTAGGTATAAACAAAAAAATTAATCTCATGCCGCAAGAAATACCTAATCCCATTGCTTTTGATCAAGATACAACAGTACGTCAATACAATGCTGCATTAGCCAATGCTTGGATGCGAATCATGACAAGCACTTATATTGTATTGCAACGCTACCATGCACGATTTAGAGGCATCACACCACCTGTAGGTTTAATGTGGGGAACATTTGATTTACGTGATGCACGTTATCTCAATGTTGCCGTGCCAACAGAAGGTATCAATTCCGATTACATTCGAAGAAATGCCATGGATGTAGCGCAAGTTGAAGTAGGATTTTGGCATGGAAATCCTCAATATCAAAAACCGGCTTATTTCTCTTTCACCTATCCACAACCAAAAGATATTGAGAAATCTATTATTCAACCCAAAGCCGCTCGTTGGGACAAAACGTTAGGCGAATTTATTTTTGATTATGATGATGTGCGAACATCAACACGCCCTGCTGAAGATTTGCAGGCATTCTTTGAATCAACCTATGCTGCTGGTTCAACACAAGCACACTGGGACCCGACTTTACTTGGGAAAGGTATACCGGTTTAACTTCATTTTCATTGTCATGAAATTGAATGTGTTCTCCTCAATATTAATGTCATCCTTGTATAAGTTAAGTAATTCGTTGACGCAGCGATATATAAAATCAACCTACCAATTTTGTTTCAATATGAATGTTTGATGTTAAAGTCCTGTGCACAGGACATTTATTTGCTATTGATAATAATTTTTCGCGTTGCTGAGCGGTAAGATTACCTTTGAGCTCAATCAATCTTAGTATTTTATCTATTTTAGCATCCGAATTTTTTTCGCAATCTTCGCAAGCTTCCGCATGGATTTTTTCATGCTTCAATTTGACGATAATATTATCAAGCTGCATTTTATTTTTATCTGCATACATACGCAACGTCATAGATGTACATGCACCCAGCGCTGCTAATAAAAGATCATAAGGTGAAGGACCTTGATCATTTCCGCCATAAGCTTGTGGTTCATCTGCAGTTAAGACATGATCGCCAATAATAATTTCTTGGGCAAACTTACCATCTTTCGTTTCATGAACAATCACTTGTCCTTCACCACTGAATTTGTTAACAGGCTCTTTTCTAGTAATGTAACGAGACGCCCACGCAGCTAAAACCCGAGCAACATAAACAGAATCTTCCTTGTGAGTAAGCAAGTGATCAGCATTATCTAACGTAATAAAATTTTTTGGAAAAGGAGATGCATTAAAAATAGTGATCGCATTACTAATATCAACAATATTATCTTGTGGGCTATGAAAAATAAGCAATGGCTTTTTAAGCGCAGCAATATCTGCTATCAAATGCTGCTGTTCTAAATCCAGTAGGAATTGATTTTTTATATGAAATTGACGTCCTGCCAAATTAACTTCTGCTATACCATTTTCTTCAATTTCCGCTAATTTATGTTTAAACAAATCTTTAACATGCAAAGGATCTGCAGGCGATTCAATCGTAACGATGGCTTTTGCTTCTTCAATTTTATTAGCGACAGCAAGAATAGCTGCGCCGCCAAGACTGTGACCAATCAAAATTTGTGGCGCTTCATAATGTTCACGTAAATAATTAGTCGCACTAATCAAATCTAAAATATTGCTAGAAAAATTTGTATTAGCAAAATCACCTTCGCTTCCGCCTAAACCAGTAAAATCAAATCTAAAAACAGCAATACCGTATTGAGTCAACGCTTGACTAATACGCGCTGCCGCTAATGTATCTTTTGAACACGTAAAGCAATGCGCAAATAATGCATATGCAATCGATTGACCTTGAGGTAAATCAAGTGCGGCAGCCAATTCACTATTATCTGCGCCGGGGAATAAAATTTTTTTGGAAAATGATCGTATCATTATTTTTTTACCTGCCAAAGCGTATCAACAAAAAATTGATCTGCATCCATAAAATTTTCAACAATTTCAAATCCACCTTGTGTTGCAATATTTTCAATTTGCGATAGCAAATACTTATATGAATATTCAACGAGTAAAGGTTCTATTTTGTCAAATTGATATACTTCGTTCAAAGCAGAAATAGTAACCGCTTGTTGCTTTAAACTTACTAAATAACTTTCCATCGCACCGGTATTAACATTATAAGTTGGATAATGCTGAAAATTTTTCAAATCAAAATCGGCTTTTAACTCCCGATTAATACGACGTAGTAAATTAAAATTAAATTCACGGGTCAAATGATTATTATCATCGTAAGCTTGCATCAAAACATGAATATCTTTACGTAAATCAAATCCAATCAAAACATAATCATTATTATTTAAGCTTTTCCACATATGTTTTACAAATTCTTCCGTATCTTGTTGGTTATAATTACCTATGCTTGAACCAAGAAATAATACTAAATTACGACGTGATGATTGTTTGCTTAACCATTCTAAACCATGGATATAATCTGAATGCAGCGGAGTAAACTCAAGCTCAGGAAGATTTTGTCGAAATTGATTGACCATGGTTTTCAAATATTTTGTCGATATATCAATTGGAATATAATGAAAATCACGCGCATCACGTAAAAATTGCTGAATGAGTATTTGGGTTTTAATTCCTTCACCAGGTCCAAGCTCGACTAAATTAAATGCTTTATGGCCTATCATTGCAGATAATCTTTGTTTATTTTCAGCAAGAATTTCCAATTCACATCGTGTTAAATAGTAACTTGAATGACGAGTGATCTTATTAAATAATTCGGAACCATGCTCATCGTAAAAATATCTTGACGGAATTTGCTTATTCTTTTTGCTTAAGCCAATTTGTATATCACGTTTAAATTCTTCTTTCTCATTGTGATGAGAAGTAATTCCGTGATCGTAGTCAATATGAACAACTTCCGCCATGGCTTTCTCCTTATGCATCTTTTGCTAAACGTATACCCGAAAATTGCCAACGTTTGTCTGGTTGAAAAAAATTTCGATAACTTGCTCGTATATGTAAAGCAGGTGTAACGCAGCAACCTCCACGTAATACCATTTGGTTGCTCATAAACTTTCCGTTGTATTCTGCTAAAACACCAGAAAGCGATTTGAATCCTGGATAAGGAGCGTACGCACTAGCAGTCCACTCCCAAACGTCTCCAAATAACTGTTTAGGTATATTTTTATCTGAATCACTCATTGCGCAGTAAGGATGTAAAATATTTTTTTCCAAAAAGTTTCCTGTTGTTGAATCAACATTTTTCTTTAATGCAACATGCTCCCATTCATGTTCTGTTGGTAATCGCGCACCTCGAAAAGATGCATATGCTGCTGCTTCGTAAAAACTAACGTGCACGACGGGCTCTTTAGGATTTAAGTCTTGCAACCCTTCAAGTGTAAACAATTGCCAAGAATTATCTGTCTTGAACCAATACAATGGAGCTTGCCAATAATTTTTTTGCACATAATCCCAACCATCAGCTAACCAATATTCTGGCTGTTGATAACCACCTGCATCAATAAATTCCATGTATTCTTCATTTGTAACTAAACACTCTGCAAATAAAAATGGTTTTAACACATGTACATGTCGCGGTAATTCATTATCAAAACAAAAACTTTTTCCATCATGCCCAATTTGAACAATGCCGCCTTCAATATGTAAAAATGTTGATGGATTTGATTCGAATGAATCATATGTTTTATCACTTTTATGATAAGCAGGAAAATCTAAATGCATAGACAAGTTATGCTTAATATCCATTAATAATAATTCTTGATGTTGTTGCTCATGATTAATACCTAATGTAAGTAATGAAATTAATGTTGGCAGAATATCTGTGCTGCATTTTTCTAATAATTCAGTAATATGCTCATCAACATATTCGCGATAAAGATAAACTGTTTCAACAGTAGGCCGTGCTAAGACGCCTCGCTTTATTCTGGGATAAGGTGAACCCAAATTTTGATAATAGGAATTAAATAAATATTGAAACAACGGACTAAAAACTGAAAAATTTTTTAAGTAAGGTATCAATATAAATGTTTCGAAAAACCAAGTTGTATGAGCTAAATGCCATTTAGGAGGGCTCACATCATCAATACTTTGAATCACATAATCTTCAATTGCTAATGGCAAACATAAATTTTCAGTTTGCTTACGCATATTCTGATACGATTGGATTAATTGTTTCCTTACAATATTCTGTTCCGTCACATGCACTCCTTGTGCTTATTTAATCACTATAGCGCTATACATTCATGAGGCACAACCTCACTACATTTTTTTGATAAAAACTAACAAGGTTAATCACTATTTAGTTAAAAAATAGCCGATTATATTGATATACGTATAGTATGCGGATTGTTATTCAACGATTTAGTAATTTGTATATAAGAAAAAATTTTCACAACGCTTGTTACACCATCTGTTGTTCTTGCAATATCAATAGCTGCGTCTGCTTCACTAGGTTTAAGGATACCCATAAGAAATACCGTGCTATTTTCTGTTACTACTTTAATTTGCCTTGCATCTAAATCACCAGATGCAAGTAATTTGGCTTTTACTTTAGCGGTTATCCATGAATCACTAATGCGAGTTAATGTCGAAGAAGGATTAGAGATAGTTACCAAATTATAAACTCTTTGCGCAGCTGGAATTTGTTTCACAATTCGACCGATTCTTTCGCGCTGCCATTGATGAGGAACTTGGCCTGCCAATAAAACTTCGCCATTAAAAGTTGCAATGGAAATATTGGCATCTTTAAATCGCTTATCATCTACTTCTATTGCACGAAATGCCTGCATAGTAATATATTGATCATTAAGATTATTTTTTATGCTCTGTCGATTATAAAGCGCTTGAGCACCTGTCATTGCAACATCAGCACATGCCTGCAAATTAAGACACAATAAAATAATTACAACAAAATAAAAGCAATTCAGCTTCAGCATTTGCAATTTCTTCCCTGACATACCCGAACAGGTATCAAGCTAATGTAAATAATATTTGTCAACCATTCAAGTAATTAGCAGAATTCTAATAATGAGTACACCTCAATTTGTTATCATATATATATGTATATGCATGCGTATCAATTGACCAAGCTTATCCCGTTGAGTTTTATAAAAATAATAAAAACGACAAAGGCCTTCTCATGAAATTACAGTCGAAAGTTTTTATTATTCTTACCATTCTTTGGATAATTGTTTGCTTAGGAATTTACATTGATTCCAAGTTGACTCTCGAACACGATTATAAAAAGGTAGAAAAAAACTTAGCAGAAAAAGACATGAAACGCGTAAATAGTGCGATTAATAATAAATTACTTGCACTGAGGCTTTATACAAATTCATGGTCAGAATGGGATGATGCGTATGAATTTATGGCGAATAAAAATGAAAAATTTATTCTTTCCAGTTTTGTGCCAGGAACATTTATCAGCGCAAACATAAATTTTTTCTTATTCTATGAGACAAATGGAAATTTTTATTATGGCCGCGCATTTGATTTGGGAAAAAAGCAATTCACTATCATTCCAACGAATTTACTTTCTTTTTTAAATAATCATCTTTCATTTGTTATGCAAAAATTATCTTCACCAGGTCTTGTTGGCATAATAAGCATCCCAGAAGGCAACATCGCAATGAGTTCATTGCCTGTTTTAACCAGTGATGGCAAAGGCCCTGTGCGAGGAACATTGCTCATGGGTTATTTTATTACTCCAGAGTTTTTTAATACGCTTGCTCAAACAGTTGGCTTAAAAATTACATTTATATCTTTACCTGAATTATCAAAGTATCCATTAGCTAAACAAACTTATGCTCAATTATTAAATCAACCCTATCAATTTGTCGCCAAGGACGTAAGTACAGCTTATGGTTTTACCATGTTAAAAGATATTAATAACCATCCCATTGGAATTTTACAAATTGAATTACCAAGATATTTATATAACGAAGGTTTAATAACTATTTATCATTATCTTTTAATTGTTATTCTATTGGGAATTATCATACTTATTACCACAATATATTTATTGAAAACACTAGTATTAAATCGAATTTTAAACGTCAATAAACAAATAATTGATATTAATTCACAAGGCCACTTTAATAATCGCATTAAAATTTCTGGTCATGATGAAATAACTCAACTGATTTCTTCAATTAACTATATGCTCGAATTAATCGAACTCTCGCAAGAAGAACTTAAATATCGCATCAGTCTTCGAACAAAAGACATGGAAAAATTATTTCGATTAAATAGAAATCTTTTTAAAGAAATGAGTAAACAACGTAGCATAGAAGCAAAATTACGCGAAGATGAAAAATTACTACGTAAAATGGCTTATTACGACACATTAACAGGTTTACCAAATCGTGCGCTTTTTAATGAATTACTTCAACAAGCGCTCGCCCATGCTGAGCATAGTCAAAGCAAAGTAGCCATATTATTTATTGATGTTGATAAATTCAAAAAAATGAATGACACTTATGGTCACGACTTTGGTGATAATTTTTTAAAAATTATTGCTTTGCGTTTAAAGCAAATATTAAAAGATAACGGCGTTGCAGCAAGATTAGCTGGTGATGAATTTATTGTTTTTCTCAGCGATATTAAAGATACATCCATGGTAGACAGTGCTGCAGTTTCTATTTTTGAGTATTTAACGGCGTCAATTACCATTGATAATATTCGCTTTGATCCCACTCTTAGCATTGGTATTAGTCTTTATCCTGATGATGGAAAAACACTCATCCAAATCATTAATGCAGCTGATTTAGCAATGTATTATGCGAAGAAAAAAGAAGGCAATTCTTATCACTATTATAGTGAAATTGAAAACCTGCACTCCTCCACGCCTTATTTATAAAAAGCCAACTGCAACAAAAAACCTCCTCTCTTACTGAGAGAGGAGATTAATTTAAGCTAATTCTACTACTGCTAATTCTTCACTAAACTCTAAAATGTCGCCAGGCTGACAGGATAAATATTTGCAAATCGCATCAAGCGTCGCCAAACGAATTGCTTTTACTTTTCCCGTTTTTAAAATCGATAAGTTTTGTTCAGTAATACCAACCGCTTCAGCTAATTCTTTTGATTTAACTTTACGTTTAGCCAGCATCACGTCTAAATTCACAATAATTGACATAATATTACTACCTATACTGTTAATAGCTGCTCTTCACGTAATCGATAACCTTCCGCCATAATCCATGAAATCAAAATTACCATTAATGCTGTTAACAATATTCCCAAATTTACTTGAGTGAATGTCACGCTCGCATAACGATGACCGCTAGGATTATTCATCGTAACAATCACACCCATTAAGCCTTGATAGAATGGATAGAAAAATTGCTCTGCAAATAATGCATAACCAATATTACGTATGTAAGTGACGTTGCTAATCGAAAAAATATCATTCCGCTGAAACGATTGAAACAATTTAATTAGGTAATAAAGCAAGAAAAGCTCTATCGCAGTTGGAACCATTCCTAAACCAAAACCTGCAAATCGTTCATGTATAGTTAAGGGATGCAATATCTCATAATTCCCAGGAATAACTGTGAACTTAAATATATGCTCAAAAAAAGCAAGAGGCTCCGGTGCTGCAATCCAACCAATAATTTGTAAAATGGGTATCGCAATAAACAACAATTGAAAAAGGTATTTTAAAAAACCACTAACACATTTTATCTTATTCATCATTTTCTCCATTTAAGTCCATACCATCACCATCTAAATCGTGGCGCGAGGGAAAATATATTACATTAATTATCGTAATTCAATAATTAATTATTATTATAGATTAATTAATTGTTGTTGCAGTGAAATCAGCCGTTAGAAGTATTATTGTTTTTATGGTCGTCAGCTATGGGGTGGCTATTGTTTTTTAAAATGAAAGCAGTCTGTCATATACCAAGTCTGGACGCGTTTCTACTTCTAATCGAACCGACATGGAATTCCTTAACTTTTACCTTACTAATGCTGACTTTGGAATAAAATACGCGTCCCTTTGATCCTAAAATCGGAGCGTTTTCATTTTAAAAAACAATAGCCACCCCATAACTGACGACCATAAAAACAATAATTATCCTCGACGCACTTAATTGACATCAACTAAACACTTAGTTAACATCAACTAAATATTTAGTTGATGGAATTTAATATGACAGAAAATTATCTCACTCATGTAGAACATGAATTAATGGAAATATTATGGAGAATTGGGGAAGGGACCGTGCGTGATGTTATGGAACATTTGCCTTCAAACAGAAATCTTGCCTATACCTCCGTTTCAACCATTTTGCGCATTCTGCAACAAAAGAACATTTTGACGGTTAAAAAAATTGGGCGGCAACATATTTATGTTCCTACGCTAACACAAACATTATTTACAACACAGTCTGTGAAAAAAATAGTTAAACAAGTTTTTTCAGGCAACTCAGTCAATTTAGTTGCACATCTAGTCAACCAGCATTCCCTGTCAAATGATGAAATTAATGCAATACAACAATTGTTAGATGAAAAAAAGAGAAACAGTTAATGCACCTTACGCATTATTATTTTTTATTAAATCTTGCAATCTGCATAAGCTATATTGTCACATACACAACTATTCGGCTTTGCTATTTCATTTCGCCGACAAAAAAATTGAAATTAGCTCGATTTTTATTATTAAGTTCATTATTTATTTTCATTGTAGTTGCCAATTTAAATTTTCCAAAAACACTAGAAAATGTTTATCATTACACTCCTAATTTCATCCATACAAAACAATTCATATCTGCTTCGTCTAATTATACTTTAAAAACACTCGCTTCCACTCCCCGTTTTTCTCCAAAAATTTCTTATTTTTTACTGGTAATAACCACATGCTTAGCCGGTTGGACTTTGTTTTTTACTCTATATTTAATTTCATTAATAAAACTTAGAAATATTTATCGTCATTCATTTTGCTTACATAAAATACATGGCACACATATTTTATTTTCCCACTTAACTGATATGCCATTTTGTTGGTCTTGGGTAAATCAAAACTTTATTTGTATTCCACAACATTTTCTTACAAAGCGAGATCACTTACGTCTAATCATGCAACATGAATTACAGCATATTCGTCAAGGTGATACTAATTGGTTGCACGTCATATCTATTTTAAAAATATTTTTCTGCTTTAATCCTTTTATTTTCTTATGGATATCTTTGCTAAAACAACTACAAGAATTTGCTTGTGATGAGGCAATTATTTTTACCAAAAATGTTTCTACCACCACCTATGCGCAATGCTTAATCGACTCCATGAAATATAAATTTAGATTTGTAACTGGAAGCGAAATTGCACTAAGCGCAACAACCAAATCCATACTTTATAGGAGAGTCAATATGATGTTCGGATACAAAAAAACTAACAGAAAATTTCCACTTATCCTGGTTTATTTATTTAGCATATGCGTAATCATATCAGCTGCATTTGCTTTCGCATCCAATGAAAACAAAAAAAACCACATGCTCACATCAACCGAAGTAGAAACTATTATTCAACGTTCAAATTTAGATAAAAATTTTCAAATTACAGCAACGCCAGAAGTTGTTTCAGCATTAAATAAATTTAGAAATAATCCTGAAGAACATGCATTTATTTTATCAGCTTTAGAAAACATGAAAACTTATCAACCTTATATTCAAGATCAGTTAACAAAAAATAATATGCCTAAAGAATTGCTAGCAATCCCATTAATAGAATCTGGATATAAACCACTTGATGCTGCTAAAAATCGCGTTGCTGCCGCAGGAATTTGGCAAATTATTCCAAGCACTGCGACTCGACTTGGATTAGTCATCAATGCTCAACATGATGATAGATTAAATACAGAATTATCTACAAAAGCTGCGCTTACCTATCTAAAATTATTGCATGACCAATTTCATGATTGGACATTAGTAATTTTATCTTATGAATATGGTGAAAATTATATTAATGAAATGTTAATGAAATCCAATACACAAGACGTATGGAAAATTGCTCGCTCATCTATCGCGCCTAAAGATTTAAAAGAATATTTGGCTATGTTTAATGCATCTGTTATCATCATGCATAATCCTTCGCTGGTGTTAGAATAAAAAGCACAATATAAGCCAGCATGTCTCATGTTGGCTTATTGCATGTTATCTAGTTAACTCATTCTTTAATAATATAAAAATAATTCAAGAAGAAGATGTAACAGAATAATAGGTGTTTAAAATGATAGATTGCAAACGATCGAAAATATTTTTTAATGAAAAAACCAAGAAACACTCGCTGCATTTCGAGCATTTTTCGGTGAAAAATTTTCTCTATATTATTTCATTAACAATGTTATTAAGCGGCTGCATGAATAAACAAACCAACTTTGTTAATTCAACTAGCAAAAACCATCATTCCAAATCTTCTTATCATTTTCGAGACAAAACTTACAATGTGCTTGCCTCAAGCAAAAATTATAACGAAATAGGTGTGGCTTCCTGGTACGGCAAACATTTTCATAAGCGTAGAACATCGAGCGGCGAACGATACAATATGTATGGCATGACCGCAGCCCACAAAACGTTGCCTCTCTCAACGTATGTTCTTGTGACTAACCTAGCTAATGGAAAAAAAGTTCTTGTTAAAGTGAATGACCGCGGACCATTTACCTCTAATCGTTTAATCGATTTATCTTATGCTGCGGCTAAAAAAATAGGCATCCTGCACTCAGGAATGGCAACAGTCAGCGTAAAAGCAGTAGCTCACGCTTAAGCTGGATGCAAATGCCCGCAACAAAGACAAGCTTTAGGGCTCGCTTTATTTTTCAATCAGCATAGTTAATTGTTTTTGCATCTATACATATCGATGTGTCACAATGTCAAAAATATAAACACGTCAGAACAAAACGCTTCGGATATATAAATGAGTGCAATTATAATGATGAGTCGACTTTTAAAAATCACCTTTTTATCATTTGTTTTATATCTCCAGGCGAACACGGGATTCGCAGAAATTTTACCAAAAAACTATTCGACAGATTTGCAATATAAAGGACGCCCAATTGATACTCTATGCTTTTATGAAATCCAATCAACGGAAGGATTTATCTTATTAGATAAATGCGGTCTCGAATCAGAGCCAAATAGAGAAATAACCTTTACTGACAATAAATTTATAAATCAAGGTTACGTTGGCTATAACTACATATGGACAATTAATGAAGTAGAATCACATGGGGCTAGTTATTACAAAATATTAGGCAAAACCAAGGACAACTATTATATTATTTATACGCTAAATAGATCTGGCGGCACAGGAAACTTCTCTTCTCTTTACCGCATTCGACGCGAAAAAAATAATCGCATCCATTTTCATCTGATTGCAAACGGTGATCGCTGTAACAATGGCATTAACAGCGCCACGATTAGAAACAATCAATTAACTTATTTTTCAAATGTCACCAGCGCTGATTTCTTTACCTTAACAAGCCAACATATGAGTGACTCAAAAGTTTTAGCTGATTTATCAGACTGCGCCACTTGCTGCGTTGCCACTGCAAAACATGAATCCATTCTGAATGAAAAACACTTCGACTCTAAATTAATATGGATAGATTTAACGGCATCTAACAAACAAACTGATACCGATTCTGAAAACAATTCTCAAAATTGCTTTAACCAATTATTCAATAGTTATTTAGATCGCAAGATACGCTTTTTGAATAAAAAAGACGTGGAAAAATTTGTGATTGAGTACAATAAACAATGCATAAAGAATTGATTACGGACTTGGAATTGCAGCTTCTTGGGAAACCGATTCATTAACTTTGTCATTGATTTCTTTTATTAAGACAGACACTTGATTTAACGATAATACTCTGTCTGGCTCTTGGATTGATAAAACTTCCTTTAAAACTGCTTGAATTATTCTTCCCCTTTTCACTGCAGGATCAGACTGGTAAATAGAACGCTTATTGTCGCTATATTCGATTTTTAAAATACTGATCAATGTATCATTGATGGATTTTAATGCTGTATTTTTTACACATATCTTATCGCTATTATTTGGATCAAAATGATTTTTTGCGATAATGTCACAAATTTTTTCATCCTTTAATGCATATAACTTGTTTAGCAAATCGATTTCAGCAAGAACGGTCATTGCTTGATAAATAGGTTTGCGCATTTCAACTGCCGATGCATCGTTATAAAAAACGGTAACACCAGGAGGACTATTCGCATCCATCACTTCGACTTCTGCTATATCCACATCGTACTTTATCTTTAATTGAATTTTGTTTTGATCGCCGGGTCTATTTATGAAAATTTCGCCTTTTTTTACGGCTTGCAATAAATTCAGCAAGTCTCGCCCTTCTGGATCTAGTTTTTGGGGAGTAACGCTGTCTTTTTCAAAGATAGAATATGAAAATCCCATTTC
Source organism: Gammaproteobacteria bacterium (assembly GCA_027356065.1). Taxonomy (GTDB): domain Bacteria; phylum Pseudomonadota; class Gammaproteobacteria; order DSM-16500; family DSM-16500; genus Aquicella. The sequence continues at coordinate 8,565 of DAIEGU010000173.1, read as the reverse complement.
CACTCCTTTATTGTATTTAAGAGTTATTAGAAAATGTGATTAAAATTATTCTTTTATTATAACAATTAATCCATTCAAGAAATTATCATGATCAATTTATTTTAATACTTTGAATTCAATAAGATGTGTCATTGGAGAATTAAAATTTAAGATTTTCTATGAAAAGAGGCTATCAAGATATTCTCTTCTAGCCTCTTTATTTGTAGATTAACCGCGTGATTCAGTTTCGATAGATTCTATTTTTACAACAGGATCGATATCTTTATCATAATCAACACCGGGCATGTTAAACCCAAACAAGCGGTAAAAGTCGTCGCGATATCCATTAATATCAGTCAATGCTTCCAAGTTGTCAGACGTAATTTGCGGCCATAAACCCACAACTTCTTGCTGAACAAGTGGATTCATTTCTAACTCATCAATACGAATAAAACCGTCCTCATCTAATTTCGTATTGTTTACATATAAATAATCTTTGAATAACCGATAAATTTGTTCTATGCAGCCTTCGTGAATATTTTTCGCCTTCATTATTTTAAAAAGTATAGAAACATACAGCGGAACAACCGGAATAGCAGCGCTTGCTTGAGTAACAACCGCCTTATTGACTGAAACAATCGATTTACCATTTAATTTATGCAAGGCTTGATTGAGCTTATCTGAGGTTGCTTTAAGATCTTCTTTTGCCTTACCTATTGTTCCATCTTTATAAATTGAATACGTCAATTTTGGTCCCAGATAGGAATAAGCTACAGTGATGACCCCATCTGCCAATAAATTTTCTTTAGCCAGATAATCTATCCACATTTGCCAATCTTCACCACCCATGACTGCAATCGTATTATCAATTTCCTCTTGTGAAGCTGGCTCTATATTCACTTCTTTTACTTCGCCGCGAAAAGCATCGACTGTTTTTCCAGTAAATGATTTTCCTATCGGCTTCAATACAGAAGAATGGGTTTGTCCTGTTTTAGGATGGGTCCGTCGTGGAGAGGCAAGACTATATATGATCAAATCAATTTTTTTCAAATCTTTGCGGATCAGTGCTGCGGTACGTTCTTTAATTTCTTGTGAAAAAGCATCGCCATTAATACTTTTGGCATAATAACCATCTTGATGAGCAATACGCTCAAATGCAGCCGTGTTATACCAACCTGCAGTAGCCGTGCGTTTATCCTCTGCTTCTTTCTCAAAAAAAACGCCGATTGTTTTTGCAGATGATGCATATGTTGCGGCAATTCTGCTAGCCAAACCGTAGCCGGTTGAAGCACCAATAATTAAAACATTTTTCGGCCCTTTAATTGGTTCTCGTACTTTCACATAATCAATTTGTTCTTGCACCGCTTTCTCACAACCTTTTGGATGAGCAGTCGTACAAATAAATCCCCGGATCTTTGGTTGTATTATCATATTACTTCACCTTTGCTTTTGGATCGGCTTAAGAAAGCCGATAGTTTACCAGTAGATAAAGCTCAAATTGAAGCTCTTGTTTTGGATTGCATCTATACCCCAGCAGTCTCTTTTATCTATTTTTATAATTTTTTTGCTTGATGCAAAAAGAACAATTTTCGCTTTCGGTTTCTATACATCCAAATGTTTGATCAACAGAAATGAACAATAAATTATTTTGAATTTTCAGAAATTGAAAAAACTAAGCGAAATAAGCTGCGAGATACATTACTACTAAAATTAAATAAAATATCGTAGTATTCATTAATAATGACAAACAAATTTAAGAGCAATACACATCACAGTCAGAATCATTCCGACATTAGTTAGTAATCTCCCTAATAGTTCTATACTTTTGTGAATGCTAATGTTAAATTTATTCATTGTTAACAATTGAAGGAAAAAACGTCATGGCAAGAGCAAGAAGCAAAAAAGCTAGCAAGTCAGCTGTAAAAGCAAAACCACGTAAGACAGTTAAAAGGAAGAAGTCAGCTGTTAAGAAATCTGTAAAGAAAGCTGCAACTAAAAAACGCGGCGGCGCACGCAAGCGTACTTCCAAGAGAAAAAAAGCTGCTAAGTAAGTAGCTTTCAAAATAGGGCCTTACAGAAATGTAAGGCCCTATTTTTTTGCCCGCAATCTTTCACAGCAACCTATTTATATTTTTGCAACAGCGATTTTTCTTATCTGATCATGCTTTTCGCGCAGAGCTGTTTTGACATGCAATGCATGTCTTTTACTAGTCAATGAAACAAACTTATATTGATATTTCTGTCCTTTCGCCTGTGCAAAGCTTTTATGTGGACTATGGTGAATGACTGACTTTGGCAACACTGTCTTTCTACTAGCTACCATCTTTTTATTAGCCGCTGCATGCGTACGCACACTCGCTACCCGAACATGTTGCTTATGAATGGGCTGTTTAAAAGAATAAAAGTGTGTTTTATGCGAAACAACTTTATGTTGATTGGGCTTAACCACATTATTTGATAACCGTAAGTTTCCATGACGAATGTCATGAGGCGGTTGCTTCAATGCTGTATGCGTTTCAATTGGAAGCGGATGAACGATAGGCAATTGTTTCTTTTCGGTGCTTGGCTTAAATGTTTTGTTCAAAGCCATTTTAATTTGCGGCACAAAGATTTTTGTTTCTACAGGTTTACTCGCTGCCATTTTGATTTTAGGTGCAAGCGCGACAGCGGATGGCTGCTTAACTGGTAATGACCCATTATGATCTTCTTGAGCTAATGTTTTTATTGCCGGCTGACTACCCGTAATAAAGAATTCATTTTTGCTAAGGTCCCCAGCAACAACATGAGAACCAGGCATTAATGGTGAAGAATTAAAAGCTAATGTAGTTGTCTCTGCAAACACTGCATGAGTTGCAATACAACCAACGGCAACTAACGCGTACTTGATAACACTCATGACAGAACTCCTTTTCAGTTCAAGCTAATTTTGTCCATCATACTGATTCTTTAACTAAAACGGTACCCCATGGTGTTAGACCTCCGTTTGCAACCTCATTTCTTTTTGATTATGATGCCGGCACGGATAAAAATGAGATATTCAAATGAAAATTCTTTGCATCATTCCGAGCAGAATACGCTCGACACGCTTGCCTCGCAAACCATTACTGCCAATACAAGGCAAGCCCATGGTGCAATGGACATATGAAAATGCAAAACGCTGCAAAATTTTGAGTGATGTGATTGTTGCGACCGATGATAAAGAAATTGCAGATATCATTACTCGCATTGATGGCAAAGTCGTCATGACTGACCCGGATTTACCAACAGGATCTGAACGTGTTGCCGCAGTTGCAGAACAATATCCAAATGCAGATGTTATTATCAATCTGCAAGGAGATGAGCCGTTTATAAAACCAAGCATGTTAGAAGCGCTTGTTTCTCCTTATCTTGCCGGTGAAATGCCAGACATGACAACGCTTGCTTATCCATTAGCAGAAGATAAATACACGTCTCCCGGCAGTGTCAAAGTTATTACTGACTTAAATAACAATGCGATTTATTTTTCACGTGCTCCCATTCCCTATTATCGAACTCAAAATACAGCGCCTGTTTACAATCACATGGGTTTATATGCATTCACTCGTGATTTTTTACTGAAATATAAATCTTTACCGCAAACACCTTTAGAAAAAACAGAAAGCTTGGAACAATTACGTGTCATTGAGCATGGCTATAAAATTCGAGTTTGTTTTACAAACGAAAAAACGCTGGAAATTAATACCCCAGAAGAATACGAAGAATCTCAACATTTCATCTATACCGAATAACAGGAACTCCACGCAATGAAAACCATCGCCAACCTCGGCACAATTTATAGCTGGATGAACCCACACCTTGAAGTCAGATCAGCAGAAGACCGCGGCCACGGCGTATTTGCTAAACATCCGATAAAAAAACAGGAACGATTAGCTATTTTTGGTGGTGATATCATGCTAATTGATGAACTCAAAACCATACCTATCGAATTTCAAATGTATGCTTTGCAAATTGAAGAACGCTTTGTTATGGGCATGCGTCGTCCAACCCAATCCGAAAGTACTGATTATTTCAACCATAGTTGCAACCCAAACGCTGGTATACGCGGCCAAATTTTCTTGGTAGCGATGCGAGATATTGCACAAGATGAAGAAATCACTTTCGATTACGCAATGGTCATATCCGAATCTGAAAACAGTGATCTGGTTTTTTCCATGGACTGCATGTGCGGAACTGATCAGTGTCGCAAAACTATCACTGAAAATGATTGGAAATCCGCAAATTTACAGAAAAAATATACCGGTTATTTTTCGCAATATTTGCAAGAAAAGATTGATGGGGTTTAGGTCAATTACCTTTTTACTGGTATGTCATCCCGGAATTGAGCGCTGCTTTTTAACGCGAAATTCCGGGATGACATATCAGTAAATTACCAAATACAGAAGTGATACAAAACTCACAGGAATTTACCCCTTCAAAAACTCCCGTATCGTTTGAAAATAATCCTCTGTGACATCTACTTCCATTGCATGACTAGCATTTTCAAATACGCGTAACTGACTATGAGGAATACGTGTTGCCATATATTCAGAAAACTTAGGATGGGTAACCCAATCTTCGCGACCAGCTAAAATAAGCGTAGGACTTGCAACTCTATGCAATTCATTTTCAAAATCAAAATGCCAAAAGGTCTGACGAAATCCCTCATTCAACACTTGATAAGAAAAATGTTGGCCTTTCTTAGTCAGATTGGATTCTATCTTTTGGTCACGGGCTTTTACTGAATAAAGTGTGTTGGTTAAATGAAAATATTCGGATACTTCTTCTCGGTTCTTAAAACTTCCCGCCCATAGTTTTTCACTAATCTTAATTTGCTCTGGCGTACCAATTCGCTTCATCGTTTGTTTTGCCGTTTCCAAAAAACGAAAAGAAGGCGCACCTGCAGATAAAATCAATTTATTAACTGAATGAGGATAACGCAGTGCAAAACCAAGCGCGCACATTGCACCATATGATTTACCTAGCACGATAAATTTTTCAAGCGACAAAGATTTGCGTATTGCTTCCACGTCTTCGATATAATTTTCCATTGTATAGTCAGAAGAAACACTCGTAGTGCTTTCTCCACACCCACGTGGGTCATGAAAAACAAGATCAACTACATCTTGTAGGTAAACATATTTCTCATAAATAGTATGATCTGCACCGGGGCCGCCGGGTAAAACAAATGCAACTGGGCGATCTACGCCCAGTGCATCTTTATTTTTAGCGATTATTTTAACAAACAGCGCTGCATCATTCGCACCAGTTCTTTTGATCGCAATTTTCATTTTCTATTTTCTCTTTCGTTAAGTTTTTTGTTGCGTTTGATCACGCAATTCAACAACAAACATCTTCATTGCATGTTGGCTTAAATTTTCATCCGTATGCAATTCATTGGCTGTATCACGCGGGAAAAAATAAGCTTTCCCTTGATTCAATTTCAGCAATCGTGACTCACCTTTATCGTTTGTAATTTTTAACATGCCATCATTTAACGCAATCAAAACACGCGGATAATCATGTCTATGCATGGATAATTCTTGATGTTTTCCTGGATAAATAACCGCTTCCCACACCTTGGTTTTATCATTAGAAAGAAGTTGATGTCGTGTTGTAGCAGGCCCTGCTGCATAAGCACTAGATAGCAAACTAACAAATGTCATTGAAGCAACAAGCCATTGTTTTAAAGTCATAGATCAATCCCTGTCATTTAAAAGAAAGCGTATATTCTCATAATTAACGACAGTATTGTATAACCCCTTATTTCGCGTCTCATCTAACACTTTGTATTTATTATTTTTTAGCTAATTACACAATATATTCGATTATACTTTAAGTAGCTTTCTAGGCGTCATTTCGGTAATATAAGCAACTTTTTAAACGCAAAACTCAGGTATCAAAATGGCAGAAAAATTACGAAATATCGCTATCATCGCGCATGTCGATCATGGCAAAACCACATTAGTCGATAAATTATTACAACAAACCGCAAGCGTTTCTAAAAAAGTTACGACAGAACGCATTATGGATAGCAATGATCTTGAGCGTGAGCGTGGCATCACCATTCTCGCCAAAAACACTGCCATTAAATGGAATGATTATCGTATTAATATTGTAGACACACCCGGACACGCTGATTTCGGCGGTGAAGTTGAACGTATTTTATCGATGGTTGACTCCGTTTTATTAATCGTCGATGCAGTCGATGGCCCAATGCCGCAAACTCGCTTTGTTACTCAAAAAGCATTTGCCCGTGGATTAAATCCCATTGTCGTTATCAATAAGATTGATCGTCCTGGTGCGCGCCCTGATTGGGTCATGGATCAAGTATTCGACTTATTTGATAATTTAGGTGCGACTGATCAGCAGTTAGATTTCCCAGTCGTTTACGCATCTGCATTAAATGGTTATGCAAAACTTAGTCTCGATGATGAAAATGTAGACATGACGCCATTACTGCAAACGATTGTTGATCGTGTTCCACCACCAGATGTTGATGCAAATAGCCCATTTCAAATGCAAATTTCTACATTGGATTATTCCAGCTATGTCGGCATGATTGGCATTGGCCGTATCACACGTGGTCAAGCAAGAACAAATATGCCTGTTACTGTAATTGATCGTGAAGGTAAAACTCGCCAAGGCCGCATTTTACAAGTCATGGAATACTTAGGCTTAGACAGAAGCGAAGTACCTATTGCTTATGCAGGGGATATTATCGCTATCACTGGTATTGATGAATTAAAGATTTCAGATACCTTATGTGACCCACAAGCAGTAGAAGCATTGCCCGCATTAACTGTTGATGAGCCTACCGTCAGTATGACGTTCCAAGTCAATACCTCGCCTTTTGCTGGCAAAGAAGGCAAATATGTAACGAGTAGACGAATTCGCGACCGTCTCTATCAAGAATTACTACATAACGTCGCATTACGCGTAGAAGACACCAGCGACCCAGACAAATTTAGAGTATCTGGACGCGGCGAATTACATTTATCTATCTTGATTGAAACGATGCGCCGTGAAGGTTACGAGCTTGCTTTGTCACGACCAGAAGTTATTACCAAAATGGTTGATGGCGAAGTACACGAACCTTATGAAACACTGGCAATCGACGTACCAACGGAATATCAAGGCGCCATCATGGAAAGACTAGGCTCACGCCGCGGTGATTTAAAACATATGATGACTGATGATAAAGGCCGTGTTCGTCTTGACTATATTATTCCATCACGCGCATTAATCGGCTTTCATACTGATTTTCTAACACTGACATCCGGTAATGGCATTATGCATCATGTGTATAGTCATTATGGTGTAGCAGCAAAAGGTGAAATTCCACATCGATTAAACGGTGTATTAATTTCTAATCAGCAAGGCGTTGCTCTGGCTTATTCTTTATTTAACTTGCAAGATCGTGGTCGCATGTTAATTAAACCGCAAACAGAAGTATATGAAGGCATGATTGTTGGTATACACACACGAGATAATGATCTCGTCGTCAACGTATGCAAGGCAAAACAGTTAACCAATATTCGCGCTGCGGGTTCAGATGAAAACATCATCTTAATACCACCGATTTTAATGTCGCTGGAACAAGCATTAGAATTTATTGATGACGATGAATTAGTTGAAGTAACACCTGAATCAATTCGTGTTCGCAAAAAGTTCTTAAAAGAACACGAAAGAAAACGTTCTAAATAACAGCCAGCCTTCCCGGAATTTGCAATTGTTACGGGGCGTCACATCACACCGTAACAATTGCGGGATTGTATAATTTACATGTTTATTTCAATTATGAATGTTTATATGTTGGTTCCGATTGCAATCTTACTCTAAATATTACTTGCTCAAGGAGTTGTTTTAAAACCGTCGACTGCGCAGGAGACACGCGCTTATCCGCTATTACTTCAAAATAATCGCTTTTACATACATCAATTGCTTCTTGACTGAGCATGGGAGCAAACTGAGGCAACAATAAAATATTAAATGCTGTAAAAGCTTTAATATATTTAAATTCAGCTGGGAAAGTTTCCTCACTTGAAAACGTAAGTTCCTTCATCCCGTTCTCCATATCTTTGATTACGTTCTTGGCTCTGAAATAATCGCCGACCTTAATACAAACCTGCAAAATCATATATTGAATTTGCAGAATTTCTTTTTTGTTAATGTCTGAAAAATAAGTTTTCGACAACATTTGATTAGCAACAATATAATATCGCGTTGCTAAACCCAATTTGGCGGTATTAAAATAAAAAAATGCTAACTCTGCATACTTGAAAGCTATGTGTTTTAATTCGCTTAAAGCCTGCGATGTAAGTGCGTCGTCCTTAGTATAGTATAAGGATTTTTGGAGTAAGTGAATGCTCTCTGTAATCACCTTATGCGTTTCTTGGCTCAACAAATGATATTGATCAAGCTTAATCTTTGATCTCGCCCCGAAAAAACGGACACTCAGCTAAGCAACTTTTTTCGCTTCAAAATATACAGGGCTCAAATATCCAAGTCTAGAATGAAGACGCTTTCGATTGTAATAAACATCGATATATTCAAACACGTGATTTTTTG
>DAIEGU010000171.1 GCA_027356065.1 Gammaproteobacteria bacterium | reverse complement strand
TCAACAAGTCAGGCCTGACCCCATAACTCAACCTACACCATCGCATTCACATGCGCAGGTACACAATGCGCGAGCGCATCAAGGTTATAACCACCTTCAAGCACTGAAATCATTTTTCCCTCACAGCATTCCTTAGCAATTTTTGCTATCTGCTGCGTGAGCCAAACATAGTCTGCTTCAACTAAATTTAAGTTAGCAAGCGGATCTTTTATATGCGCATCAAAACCAGCCGAGAAAAAAACAAGTTGCGGTTTAAATGCAGCAATTTTATCAAACCAAGCTGTTTGTACTTTTGAACGAAATTCTTCGCTATTAGTACCCGCAGGAAGTGGCACAGCAAGTAAATGTTCATTATCTAATTCAGCAGAATAACCAGGATAAAAAGGATGCTCGAAGCTCGAGCAATAGAGCACGCGCTCATCATTTTGAAAAATATTTTGCGTACCATTGCCATGGTGTACATCAAAATCAACAATCACGATACGCGAAAGATTATAGACATCCAATGCATGTTTCACACCAACTGCAACATTATTAAAAAAACAAAAACCCATCGCTTTATCAAATTCCGCATGATGGCCTGGTGGACGTACATTGCAAAACACTGCTTGCGCTATCTGCTTCATTACCAAATCAACTGCTAAAACCACTGCACCAGCAGCACACAATGCAGCATTCAGAGTGAAAGGATTCATCCACGTATCTGGATCAAGCGTCACAACACCTTCAGTAGGCGCAATAGCGAAAATATAATCCACATATTCTTTTGCATGCGTATTTTCTAATTGCTCTCTTGTTGCATCAGGTGCTTCATAAAAAGTAATAGGCGCATCAAAATGATATCTTCGCAAAGCATCTTGAATGACTTCAATACGCTCGGGCCGTTCTGGATGAGTAAAATTAGCATTATGCAATGCACATTGCGGATGAGAAACAATTGCGATTGTCATATATTTTCCTTCACTAACTCAGCTTCTTTTACCGCATCAATCACTGCGAGTCTTATTGCTTCTGCTGCCATTGTACCCACCGTCATGACAGCCGCTTTTTCTTCACCGATTGAAATCGAAAAAATAGTATCGCCATCATAACAAGTAAAAATAGGTGCAATAGCACGGCCTAAACCAGCAACAGCCATTCTGCAAATACGTTTTAACTCTGACTTCGTAAATTTTGCATTAGTAAAAATTGCAGCAAGCGTGGTATTGGAATGTGAGAAAAGCAATTTCTCGCCCTGTCCTGATAACAGAAATTGCACGCAATTAGCATACTGACCATTTGCCAACTTTGCTCCAGCAATAATATTATTTTGCTCATCGCGCACATCACCCACCGCATTCACCACGACATAGGCAATAACTTTAACGCCATTCGGTAATGATAATTCTGCACGACCAATACCTGATGTCATCGGTGTTGCATTCGGAATTATTTTTCCTACTGTTGCACCTGTTCCCGCACCAATACAACCCGATGCCGTATTATCTTGGGATGCTAACGTGCAAGCTGCATAAGCATCTTCTGCACGCGGAGGTTCTGGTTCTTTATAAGCAAGATCATAAATACACACTGCCGGAACAATAGGCACCACACCATGCGGCACAGGTACACCTATCTTTTTCTCAGTCAGATATTGCATGATTCCTTTCGCGGCAAATAGACCATAAGCGCTACCGCCAGAAAGCATCAACGCATGCAAAACTGGAACACTCATATCAGAATCGAGCGGCGCTAATTCGTGTGATGCAGGAGCTGATCCACAAATTAAATAAGCACCCACAGCCGGCTTATCAAAGAGAAAAACAGATAACCCAGTACCATGGGCCTTATTAGTGAAATGACCTATTCTTAAGCCTTGCATGGTGATTTCTCCTAGAAATGATACTATATGTACTTTATTTGATAACAGGCCAAACGATGATACAAATGACACTTGCGCAAGCAGCAGCCATCCTTGGGTTAACAGACCAGACCGCTTCTAATGAGTTCCACGGTATCAGCATTGATACACGAACATTAGAACCCGGTAATCTTTTTATCGCATTGCCAGGTGCGCATGTAGATGGTCATGACTTCGTTGAGCAAGCACGTCAAAAAGGCGCTATCGCTGCAATTGTCACACGTCATGTTGACTCGCCGTTACCACAACTGCAAGTAAAAGATATTGTGGATGCGCTCGGCAAATTAAGCGCTCATTGGCGCAATCAATTCAATATTCCATTTCTTGCTGTCACTGGCAGCAATGGTAAAACAACATTAAAAAATATGATTGCTTCTATTTTAAAAGCTGCTTGCAATGGCGATGAATCTCAAGTGCTCGCGACTAAAGGTACATTGAATAATCATTTAGGTTTGCCATTAACATTAGCAAGGCTTAATAAAAACCATCGCTATGCTGCCATCGAAATGGGCATGAATCATTTTGGTGAAATTGAATATTTAACTAAATTAACTCGGCCTCATGTTGCTGTTATTACAAATGCTGCTGCTGCACATCTTGAAGGTGTCGGTGATATGGCGGGTGTTGCACGCGCTAAATCTGAAATTTTTCTTGGTATGCCAGAAAATGGCACTGCCATTCTTAATCGCGACGATGCATTTTTTACTTTTTGGCGCGAACAAATTGGTCAACGTCCTTTTCTTACTTTTGGAATGCATCCTGATGCAGATGTGACAGCTATTGTACATGCAGCCAATCAAACACAACATATAACGTTAAAAACACCGCAAGGAAATATTGATATATATTTACCGCTACTTGGTAAACACAATATATTAAATACGCTTGCCGCATCGGCTTCTGCACTGGCGATTGGTATTTCACTTGATGCTATTAAGAAAGGTTTAGAAACAATTTCACCTGCGCCAGGACGTTTACAATTACATACATTAGAAAATGGCGTCAAAATTATTGATGATACTTACAATGCAAATCCCATTTCAGTTGAAGCTGCGGTTGAAACACTGGCTGCATTTACCGGCAAGAAAATTCTAGTATTAGGTGATATGAAAGAATTAGGCAGCGATGCTAAATCCATTCATGCAAGTGTAGGTGAAAAAATTCGCCAAGCTGGAATCGATTATCTTTTTACCTACGGCGAATTAAGTGCTAACACAGCACAAACGTTTGGTGAAGGTGCTTATCATTTTAATGAACAAGAAAAATTGATAACCGCATTAAAACCTTTATTGCATAACCAAACGACTATTTTAGTGAAAGGTTCTCGCTCCATGAAAATGGAAAAAGTCGTGATGACGTTGATGCAGTAATATTTTTTTAAATCTAAATACAACACAACTAAGCAACACATATGAATCCGTTCGCCCTTGTATCTTAATTCCCATTGCAAAGAGCTACCAAAAAGGTAGCCTTGCATTGGGAGTTATTTACTTATTAGCTGTAAGTAAATAAGCATGTGGTAGACCGTTTCGCCCTGGGATCATAAAGATCGTTCCT
>DAIEGU010000159.1 GCA_027356065.1 Gammaproteobacteria bacterium | reverse complement strand
CGCCGTCTCGAAGGGCTTTCTATTAAATGGTTTTTGCCTTTCTGCAGCCCTTCGAGACGGCGCAAAAAGCGCGCCTCCTCAGGGCGAACGGATTTATCATATCCTCACAAGACGAGCGGAATTTCATTGACGCTTATTACTACTACTCCTTCGGTCCAATCATCGTTTCAGGGCGCACGAGTTCTTTAAACTCTTTTTCATCTAAATAACCCAATGCCAGTGTGGCTTCAAGTAATGAAGTACCGTCATGCCATGCTTTATGCGCAATTTCCGCCGCTTTGTCATAGCCAATTTTTGGCGCAAGTGCAGTCACTAACATCAAGGAATTATGTACCGACTTGTTAATTGCTTTTTCATCAGCAACCAAATCTTTTACACAATATTTATAAAACATATGCGATGAATCTGACAGCAAGCGCACGGAATTCATGAAGTCATGAATAATAATTGGCTTGAATACGTTTAATTCAAAATTGCCTTGTGAATCAGCAAAACCAATTGCAGCATCATGGCCCATCACTTGAACACATACCATGGTCATGGCTTCTGACTGCGTGGGATTTACTTTACCTGGCATAATCGATGATCCTGGTTCATTAGCAGGTAAAACCAATTCACCTAATCCACAACGAGGGCCTGAACCTAACCAACGAATATCATTCGCAATCTTCATTAATGCACATGCCAACATTTTTAATGCACCATGTGCAAAAACAAATGCATCATGAGCAGCTAATGCAGCAAATTTATTGGGAGCAGTAACAAAAGGCAACCCAGTCAATTCTGCAATTTTGGCAGCCGCCATCACAGCAAATTTGGGATGCGTATTTAATCCAGTACCCACTGCCGTACCGCCTAATGCCAGCTGATATAAACCGGGTAATGTGAGCTTGATGCTTTCTGTTGCTGCATCCAATTGAGCGACATACCCAGAAAATTCCTGCCCTAATGTGAGCGGGACTGCATCTTGTAAATGAGTACGACCTGTTTTGACGATATGATCAAATTGACGTTGTTTTTCCGCCAAGCCGTCTCTTAATTCTTTTATTGCTGGCAAAAGACTATGCACGATGCCATCAATGGCAGCGATATGCATAGCTGTTGGAAATGTATCATTAGAAGACTGAGATTGATTCACATGGTCATTTGGATGGACGGGTGATTTTCCGCCAATTTTCCCTGTCGCCATTTCAATTGCGCGGCCACTAATTACTTCATTCACATTCATATTGGTTTGAGTGCCACTACCAGTCTGCCAAATACGTAATGGGAATTGGTCATGAAGTTTTCCATCAATGACTTCATCCGCCGCTTTGACGATAAGTTCCATCGTGTCTTTTTTCATCAATCCAAGTTCATAATTGGTGATGGCAGCTGCTTTTTTTAAGATGCCAAATGCACGGATTAATTCCGGCGGCATCACATCACGGCCTATTGCAAAATGTTCCAACGAGCGCTGAGTTTGCGCTCCCCAATACTTATCAGCTGGGACTTCAATCGTTCCCATGCTATCTGATTCAAGACGAGTTTTCGTCATATTCCCCTCTATTTCATTATTCGAGACTTTTTGTAACGAGTTCATATAAATCCGTCGATATGTGCTTATCATGCAGAAGCAATTCCAATTGTTCCTGCATTAATTTCTGTCGTTCTTTATCATATCGCTTCCAAGTAGTCAAAGGTTTTACCATGCGTGCAGCAATTTGCGGATTGAGTTTATCTAATTTCGCGACCACTTCACGTAAAAGCACGTAACCATTGCCATCTTTACTATGGAAATTAACATGATTGCGTTGCGCAAAAGCACCCATTAATGCATACACTTTATTCGGGTTTTTAATATCGAATGCTTCATGTTCCATTAAGCGCTTCACATCATCCAATGCTGTCGGTAGCTTACTAGTTGCTTGAATGGAAAACCATTTATCTACCACCAGCGCATCACTCTTCCATGTCACGTAAAATTGATCTAATGCTTTTTCACGCAAGGGAGAATCTGAATTTGCAAGTGCAACTAAAGCAGCTTGTGTATCTGTCATGTTATTGGTGAGCGACTCATTAAATTGCTGCAAAGCAAGCACATGGTTTTTTGGTAACAATGATAAATAGGCAAGACAATTATTTTTAAGTTGTCGCTTGCTCACTTCCTGCATATTAAATTCATAAGATTTTGTGGAGTGGTTTTCTTTGTAAACCTTTAAAAACGATGGTTCCAATTTAGTCGCCATTTCAGTGAGTACAAATTCTCTTACCTTATGGATTGCGTCTACATCTATCACTGTCATTTGCTCGCCAATATATTTTTCTGATGGCAGCAACAACATTTCAGCCAATAAAAATTTATCGTAGCTGTGGCTAGTTAAAATATGTGCGTAAATTGCAGTCAATTCTGCTGGTAATAATAAATCTTTTTTACTTTGATAATCTTGGATCAATTTCAAAATCACTCGTAATGCATATTTTTGCCCTGCTTCCCAGCGATTGAATGCATCATTATCATGCTTAAATAAAAATGATAAATCTTCATCGGAATATGCATAGTTTAATTTTACCGGCGCAGAAAAATTTCTCAGTAAGGAAGGGGTGGGACGAGATGTCACTTGAGTAAATGTAAAGATTTGCTCTTCTTTTGTAAGAGGCAATAATTTTTCTGTTTCGACTGTTTCATTATTAATATGCAAAGCAATTTCTTTTCCAGCTTGGTCTAATAAGCTTACGAGCACTGGAACATGCATAGGTTTTTTTATAGCTTGATTAGGTGTTGGAGGACACGTTTGTTTTAACTTTAATGTGTACGTTTGCGTTTTTTCATTATACTCATCTGTCACGGTGACAACCGGTGTCCCTGCTTGGCTATACCAAAGACGAAATTGCTTTAAATCAATACCAGATACATCTTCCATAATGCCTACATAATCTTCGATAGTGACCGCTTGACCATCATGACGTGCAAAGTATAAATCCATTCCTTTACGAAATAACGTTTTGCCCAAGATAGTACGCAACATACGTAATACTTCTGCACCCTTGTTATAAACTGTAGAAGTATAAAAATTATTTATCTCAATATACGATTCAGGACGCACGGGATGTGCAAGCGGGCCTGCATCTTCTGGAAATTGAATTTCACGCAAATAATTTACATCACGAATTCGCATGACGCCTTTTGATAAAACATCTTCGGTAAATGATTGATCGCGAAAAATGGTCAAGCCTTCTTTGAGACTCAACTGAAACCAGTCACGACATGTCACACGATTACCTGTCCAGTTGTGAAAATATTCATGACCAACCACCGATAAAATATGGATATAGTCATCATCTGTTGCTGTTTCTGGCTTTGCGAGTGCATATTTGGTATTAAAAATATTTAAACCTTTATTTTCCATTGCACCCATATTGAAATCACCAATTGCAACAATCATGTAACAATCAAGGTCGTATTCACGACCATAAGCAATTTCATCCCAACGCATCGCTTCTTTTGCAGAATACAAGGCATGACTCGCTTGATCGGCATAACCTTTATCAACATAAATATGTAATGCAATTTCACGACCCGATTGAGTAATAAATTTATCTTTAACAATATCAAAATCACCTGCAACTAATGCAAACAAGTAAGACGGTTTTTTAAATGGATCTTCCCATTTTGCCCAATGTCTTCCTTGATCTAATTTACCTTTATCAATTAAATTTCCGTTTGAAAGTAAAATAGGAAAATGTGTTTCATCAGCGATAATTTTTGTTGTATAACGTGCAAGTACATCTGGATGATCCATAAAATAAGTAATGCGTCTAAATCCTTCTGCCTCACATTGAGTACAATAAGTTTTGCCGGATCGATACAAACCACTCAATGCAGTATTTTTAGCAGGGAAAATTTTCGTTGTTATTTCGAGATCAAAACTATCAGATACGTTATGGATAGTTAAACCTTGGGCAGTACTTGTATATTGATTTTGCGTCAGTAAATTTCCATCAATTTTGATAGACTCAAGCGTTAATTCTTCACCATTTAAAAACAAATCGCGTACGTTACTTTGACTTAACCGATTGTGACGTACTTTCATATTCGATTTCACAATCGTCTGTTCATCTTGTAAATCAAACTCTAATTGGATTTCATCAATTAAATAATTAGGAATTTCATAATCTTTTAAATAAATTGTTTTTGGCAATTCTTTAGATTTTGCTATTGCCGTCGCTGAATGAGACATACTTTTCTCCCGAAAAAACCTTGGCCCTATTACTGCGCAGTTTGATTTAAGTTATTTTCTGTTGATGGATTGTTTAATGGCACTGGCGGTTCCATACCAGATGGTGTAGACGGTGTGGCCATTCCATTTGGTGAAGATGGTGGCTTGGGCTTACTGTGAATACCGCTGCTATCAGTGGGTGTTCCCGGCGTAATAGACTGTGAAGCTTGTCCAGTAGGAGCTGCTTGATTCATACCTGGAGAGGTGGTGGCC
>DAIEGU010000153.1 GCA_027356065.1 Gammaproteobacteria bacterium | reverse complement strand
TCACTATTTCGTACCGGCCATTATGCAAATGCTATTGTAGACGGAGTTATAACGTTAAATGATTTAGTGCGCAAAAAAACAGGGATTGAGCTGGATGGCGTTCCTCTGATGGCAAAAACATTCAATAAAAATAATCCGATTCTTAGGTTTAATCCTTTAGCTGATGACTCCGACCGTAATGAACAACAGGGATTTATGGAATGGTTCACTGGTACAGTCACCGGACTTCGCAATCCTCGCGCCCACAAAATCATTAAAGATGACCCTGAAATGGCGCTTGAATTTATTGCATTTATTAGCTTACTAGCAAAATTGGTGGATAAAACAACCAAAGAAATTAAATAAATGAAAGCAGAATCCTACTGGGTTTATATTTTGCTTTGCGAAAACGGCTGTTATTACACCGGCTACACAGCTGATTTAGAAAAAAGATATGCTGCGCACATTGATGGTGTTGCAAGCAAATATACTCGCAGTTTCAGGCCGGTTAGTATCGCACAATCTTGGAAAATTGCTGGGGGAAAATCACTTGCAATGAAAATCGAGAAACGTATTAAAAAATTATCGCGTATACAAAAAGAAAATCTGATTGCAAACCCCAATTTATTATTTCTGGAAAATGAAATATTATTTAATCGCTAATGATATCGCTCATATTGAGTTTCATAATACAATGAGGAACTGGATGCCAAGGTGCCAGAAATTCACCTACAATTTTAAAGCCTACTTTTTCGTAAACGTGCACAGCTCGTTTATTACTTTTTTCCGGATCGATGAAAATCTCGGATACATCTGAAAAATTGCTTAGCAAAAATTCTTTAATCAAGATGTCAGCTAAACCTTTTCCTAGATAATTTGTATCACAGATGAAAATATCTAAAGTGATAGCTAAGTCTTCTGATTCACTGTATTTTGCATAATCATCCAAAGCATTTTTAAAAACATTCGATGTTAAAAGATATGCAAACGGCTTATCATTGTCATAAGCAATCCAGTGTTGGGTAATTTTGGAGTCACGTTCTAAACCCTTCCCTTCTTTTCTGTATTGATAAAATTTTTCTAGTCCATTAAGTAAATTATTCAAGCCCTGACCGTGCACCCATTCACGAATGTAGTCTTGCTGCAACCAGTTATGAATAAGTTCTCGCTGTGATTCAATTGCTGGCTTAAATGTAAAACGGAAAAGCAATTTATCTTTCATTAAATAACCCTAAAAAACGAATAAAAATTTATTTCATCTTTAATAATGCTGTGCGTATAAGACAACCCCATCCTAACATCAATATCACACCACCAATCGGCGTGAAATGAAGCAATCCCAAAACACTCGTTACCGATGCGAGATAAATGCTAAAACTAAACAACAAAATGCCTACAATAAAAACATAAGCTGATCTAATAAGCCATGATTTCATCCGTTGATTCGCTTGCAATGGAGTAATCAGCCCAATTATGGTGATAACAATGGCATAAAGTTGATGATATCTAACAGCAATCGATACGCTATGACGCGCTTGACTCTCCAGTGTTAGAGAGAGTGAATGATCAACATACGCCGCCATTAAGACGGATAATAATCCTAAAATTGCACCTGATAATAGAATTTTATTCATTTGTTATTTTTTCATTGTGGATAACAAACAATTTTTCTTTCAATTCCATGCGACGAAGTTCCTTATAGCGATCCGTTTCCTGAAAGGATTTACAGTAGTCAATCATGTCACGTATCTGCGCATCTTTTTCTTTATCAAAAATTTCAGGGTATTTGTTTTTTAATTCGAGTAATTTTTTCATATCGCCTTGTCGCATAGCATGGTGTTTTTCATAGTACAATGCGATAGCATCATTAACTGGCATATCATCTAATGAATTCATATTAATTCCTTCAGAAGCAATTTTTCTCATTTAAAGCTCTAATACCCTTTTTAATTTATCCAAAGCAATTTTTTGCTTTTCGGTATCCATTTTTTCTATATTCAAGCTTTTCCATTTAAGGCCTGGTAACTGATTTATTCCAGCGATGGGAATGAGTTGCCAGTCAGGATTGCCCGCTTTAACTGACAATAAAAATTTTCGTTCATTCACTGTTAATGATTTTAATATTAATTCAATTAATTCGTATCTTACTTCGATTAACTGTTCGTAAGAAACTTCTTCAGTAGTCATCCCTATAAAGGATTCCTCATAAATTTTTCTTGTATTCTGCAAGTTCGGTTTTGGATTTAATAACTCATGTATAGGTCTGGAATTACTCGCGAGATAAATAACAAAAGCTTGCCGGACTGAATCAGTCAGACCTTCATTTTCTAATAAAATTTTAATATCAAATAAATCACGTGGATGCTGCCGAGCAAGTGTAGCGCAAATTTTACCACCATATAAATCAGCAAATGAAAGCGTTTTTATTGTGAAATAAGTTAAAAATTCGTTTTGGGCGAGCTGACATAGTTCTCTTGTTTCGCAGTCAAAAACAGCGCCTCTTAATACGAAATTGGGTTCTATGATAATTTTTATTGTGTTATTCGATATTATCAATTTTGATAATTGTCTAGGCTCTTTTGTAAATACTTCTTCAACTTGATATTTATTATTTCCTATTTCTTTTATATTCTGAGCCAATGTATTTAAAGCAACGCTGATATTTTTTAAGAATTGTTCTCGTGGTTCAATGGGTAAATAAGTCAAATCAATATCCACGCTTAATCTTGGCATATTGCGAAAAAATAAATTAATAGCCGTACCACCTTTTAATGCAAAACAATCCTGTTTATTAATAATTGGTAATACCTGTAATAAAAGTTCAACCTGTGTTAAATACCCGCGTGAATAACCCACTTACTCCTCCACTATTTTTGGCAAAGATAATTGATATTTCGGATGATAATCTCCACCTTCGCCTATTACTCGGTTCCCGTGTCCTAAGCTCACCTTACTTAAATCAATTTTAGACAACCACGGATGCTGAAACTTATCCGCTAAATACAAAAACAAGCGTTTCGCTTTTATTGATTTACATTTTTCTAATAAACTCTGGACAAGATTGGGGCGAAGTTGGGTTAAAGTCTCTATTAGCTTAGATGCTTCTTCAAAAGATTGTTTATTGGGAACTAAATATAATATTTCTAAGGCAGCACGCTCTGGACTCGAAAGATAAACATCTACACCATCTATCGCTCTGTTTATCACTCCTAAAAGTGCATCATCTTCTTGAAATAGTGATACTTGATATATATTGAATTCAGCATCCCAAGCTTTCGCCTTACGGAACCACAATGGTACTTTAACCATAGAGCTGTGAAAAAGAGAAACGCGTTTTATCCCCTGCATAGGTATAAAATGCGCTTGTCCTAATAACTCTAGCGCCGTTTTTGCACCTACATGTAATGGTAAATGCAGTTGATTCTGTACTGCCGATAACGCTCCCACCCAGCTAACTTTATCACCATATTTCTTATAAGCCTCATTCCCTACCCTTTCCAACCAGCGAGATTGTACATACCACCAAGCGAGCTTAGATGACACACCATGCTCTTTTAGCCAGCCTAGCGTTAGTACTAGACCTTGTGGCATCTGCGTTATTACTTCGTTTAATTTATTTCTTTCAAATCTAGTCATACTAGAATTATAGCATATATAATAAAGTGATACAAATATATAGTTTGCATATTCATCTTAAAATCTAGTTATACTAGATTTTAAGGATAAATAATAAACAATATCGTTTGTAGTAAATATGAAAAATGGCACTACATTTAATCACAATTAATGCTTTTTATTAGCCATTCAATTTCTTCTGGTGATTGCACGCTAATGGTGATCTTACCTTCGCCTTTAGCATTAAGATGAATTTTTACGTTAGATGATAATTTTTTAGACAATTCCTTAGTCCAGTCATTGATCTTTGCATCGAACTTACTTGGTATAGATTCTTGAGTATGATGCGGCAATTTAATAATGCTCTGTACCATTTTTTCGGTTTCTCGCACCGACATGCCTTTTTCAATCACTCTCTGCGCCACCTTCAATTGCATCTGTGCATCCAAGGATAACAATGCTCTAGCGTGACCCATTTCAATCTCATTGGCTCTCAACCATCCTTGCACATCGTGATGCAAAGAAAGTAACCGCATCAAGTTCGTGACAGCGGAGCGTGACCGTCCCACTCTTTCCGCAATTTCCTCGTGTGTCATTGAAAATTCATCCTTTAGACGAACTAAAGATACTGCTTCATCAATGGGATTAAGCGATTCTCTTTGGATATTTTCAATCAACGCAAATGCGAGCGCAGTTTCATCCGTAACGTTTCTAATAATTGCGGGTACATCTGATAAGCCTGCTATTTTTGCCGCACGCCATCGACGCTCGCCAGCAATGATTTCGTATCTATCCGCGCCTATATTTCTAACAATGAGCGGTTGAATAATTCCTTGAGCTTTAATGGATGACGCCAAATCAAATAGAGAGTCATCACTGATTACCGTTCTAGGTTGATACTTTCCTGAGGTGAGCATCTCAACAGATAAGTTAGAAATATTATGCGTGGATGTTGGCTTTTTTGAATCATGTAACAAACCATCAAGGTCAAGACCTTGCAAGCCTTTTAGTCCTCTCAATTCCACACTCGACATAATATCTCCGTATGATGACTATCCTGCAAACGTCTTACATGATCCCGCCAACGCCTTGCCAAACAAAATTTCATTTCCTGCAAACGTCCTGTTATCACCCCGCAGACGTCTGAGAAAATCCCGCAGACGTCTTGCATTACCCTGCAAACGTCCGGCCTCAGTTACCTATTTATCTGTTTTCACAGTAGTTCATAGGTGCTAAACAACAATATAAACTAAATTAAAGTAAGAAACACTAGTTGTGTTTTATTAGATTACTAAAAAAACAATTAAGAATTGCATTTTCACAAAATTAGGATTAAATTCCAATTTAAGTGAAATTACATCAATTGATCGAAAAGGAACACGTATGTTTGATCAAACAATTGCTCCGTATGGAACAGATGATCCAGAAAAGCTTATGGAAAAATTCTATAAAGCTGGCAATGAAATGCTTCTTACTCTAAGAAACTATATCACGAATCCTGATAACAGAAAAAAAGCACGCACATGGGGTTCAATAGAAGCAGCACAAATGGTGGGTGTATCAAATCCAACCTTTCGAAAACTCTTAGAAACACATTGCGATATTCCAGGGATTGTTACCGAAACAAACGAAGGAAATCGTCGAGTAAAAAAATTTACGTTGCAAGCTATCAACATACTCAGAGAATACGCTAACACTAAATATACTAGACCAGCTGGTTCCAAACCGTTAGTTATTGCAGTGTCAAATTTAAAAGGTGGTGTTGGAAAAACACAAACGGCAGTTGATTTAGGTAAAAAAATTGCCATTACTGGCTTAAAAGCTCTCTTATTAGACTTTGATGGTCAAGGCACAGCAACTTTACTGAGTTCAGGTCTTATTCCTGATTTAGAATTATGTTACGAAGATACTATTACAAATTCCCTTGTTTCTGACCCAGAAAAAATAAAAGATATCATTCTCAAAACGCACTTTGATGGCTTTGACATTATCCCTGCTAATCTTGCTATTCAGGACTGTGATTTATTGCTTCCAAATGGTAATGAAAATAATCAAGACACTCTCGGGTCGCCTTTTATTAGGCTTAGTAAGGCTTTGAAGAATATCAAAGATAATTATGATGTGATTTTGATAGATTGCGGACCAAATCTAGGCATATTAACTCTGAACGCGATTATTGCTTGTGATGGGATGATTATCCCAATACCACCAAGCATGGGTGATTATTCAAGTTTTATTATGTATACCGCTTCGCTGAAAAATTTGTTCAGAGAATTGAAGGATAAAAAGCTAGAGTATCTACGCATTTTGATTTCTAAACACAGCGGGAATAATGAAGCCATGCAGATGGAAAATATGATGCGTGAACAATTTGGCCGTTACATATTATCAAATCATATGTGCGACACAATTGAAGTATCCAAAGCGGCTAATGAAATTGGAACAATCTACGATGTTTCAAAGCCAAGAGGAAGCAGAGAAGCTTACAGGCGTGCTGTTCAGCATTTAGATGATGTAAACATGGAAATAATAAATCACTTTAAAGATATTTGGGGACGGCAAGCTCAAAAGAACGCAACTACCGAAATGGAGGAAGTCGTAAATGGATAACAGTAAAAAAAATGTTCATAGTTCTGGCCCATTAGGAATGTTAGTAAAAACAGGGCAAATTAAAAAGATTGATTCAAATGAAGAATCTGAACATGGTGGATTGAATCATGTTGGTCTCGATCGTTTAAAAGCAACAACATCTCCTACAGCTCCATATTTCCGTACACAATCTGGCATTGAATTTAGAGAAAATGAATTGGTTTTCATGAATCCTAAAGAATGTGAACCTTGGGAATATGCAAATCGATCAGAAGATGAAATGGGAGATATGGACGAATTGATTCGTTCCATACAAGAAAATACTCAACTACAACCAGCGCTTGTTAGGTCACATCCAAATCCTCATGATGGCATCAAATATCAGATTATCTTTGGTAGAAGAAGACACGCGGCATGTTTAAGTTTGGGTATTCCATTTCTTGTTATCAAAAAAGATTCCTTAACGAAGCAAGAAGCAATAGCTTGCCAGGATGCAGAAAACAAGTTTAGGAAAAATGTCAGCAATTACTCAAACGCTCTTCTTTATAAAAAGCTTCTTAATGATGGAACTTTTAAAACTGAGAAAGAATTAGCAGAAAAACTTGGTGTTGCATCATCTTCGTTAAATGAATTGATGTCATATGTAAAGATTCCTCAAGAGATTTTGCGTGCAATCCCTGATATTCATACTTTATCTGTCAATATGGCTTTAAAAATTGTTCAATTACTTAATTCCAACAAAACCGCAAATAAATTGTTACTAGCGATCGCACCTGAAATTGGTAAGAGCATAACATCTCCGGCAAAGCTTGAAAGGACGTTATCGAATTTTTCTAAGAAAGATTCAAATAATCAGCAAGAAGAATCTTCACCAACAACGTCAGTTATTTTGTCTAGCGCAGGCAAAAAGATGTTTACGTTTAAAGCAGATCAAAAGGGAATGCCTTGCATCGTTTTTCATAAAGATATCGCAAAGCTCATAGATTTTAATAAAGTCTGCGATCAAATAAGACGTTATTTAGATGAAGAAATAGAAGGCCAAGACTCTAAATTCGGATATCCGAATTCGGTCAATAAATAGTCAAATTCGGATATCCGAATTAGGGACAAGGAATTTGTCATGTCATTACCTAAAAAACAAGACAACGATATAGTAGCGATTAAAAAACATGTCAACGCGATACATTCATCAAACAATATATCGCTTGTTCAACGTAAGGTTTTTAACGCCCTTCTATATAATGCTTATCATGACTTACCTAAAAAATCACAGTACGAGATTTCTGTTAAATTATTAGCTGAATTAATTGGCTACGATAGTAATGACCAAAAAAAATTAAAGAATTCATTAATAGGGCTTATAACAACAGCAATTGAATGGAATGTTCTTGATAGCACAGATAGCGATTCATCTAAGTGGAGAGCAAGCTCTATTATCGCATCTGCAAAAATAGAGAAAGGGATTTGCACTTATGAGTTTAGTTCAGTTATGAGAGAGTTGCTTTACCATCCAGAAATGTACGGCAGGATTGATATGAATGTAATGACGAAATTCAAATCCGCATATGGTCTGGCACTTTATGAAAATTGTATTCGATTTCAAGGACTATCTACGACTGGATGGCTGTCATTGGCGGTCTTTAGGAAACTAATGGGTATTCCTGATGGGCGCTATCCTGAATTTTGTGATTTTAAAAAACGAGTTTTGGATATTGCATTAAGAGAAGTTAACCAGTACTCGCATTTGAATGTTTCCCCTGAGATGCAGCGTGTAAACAAGAAAGTAACGAGTATTAGGTTCAAATTGTCTACAAAGCAAAGCACAACGTTTCATGTAGAACATTTTAACGAAGCAAACGAACCTGAATTGAGTAAAATATTAACAGAAATATTTGGATTGTCGTTCGAATCTGTTAAAGATGTTTTAGTAAAGTATGAACATGACTATATTCAAGGAAAGATTGATCTAATTAGAAATTCAGAAAATTTTAAGAGCGGGAAAATTCGTGATCTTGCCGCTTATTTTGTTGACGCGCTGAAAAGAGACTATAAAAAAAGTAGATCGAGTAAAGTGTTAATAACCGCATCGCGTGATGCACGCTTGGAAAGTGAAAAGCAGGAAAAGCTAGCTCAAGAAAAGCAGAAAAATAAATACAATAAGTATGTGAGTGATCTGATAGAAAACTATGTTTCATCTTTGGCGGATGACGAAAAAAGCCGTTTGCTTAGTGAATTTGAGCAAGCGTGTGATTCATATGCTTTAACTAAGTATAAAAAACATGGGTTAGCCCATGCAGCTGTTAAAGCTATTTTCAATATGTTTATAAAAAATAGAGAACCAGGTAACAAGTTAAACATATTAAGCTTCGAGGAGTTTTTGTATACAAATAACTAATCTGTTAAAAAAGGACGTTTGCAGGATGGAAGTTTCTACTTAATATCTCGGACGTTTGCGGGATAAGATGTTGCTGGTATATTAGATGCATAAAATTTACACACGACTGCTGCTAGGTATGTTTGCTTTGGATAAGGAGTTTTATTATGAATTGGGTTAAGCGGATTTTTAAGATATTTAGTTGGATAGTCAACAATGTCAAAATAACGAATTCTAATTACTCCAATTCCCATGATTGTAATAATGAAACAAGAATTAACCCAGCTACCGGATTACCAATGGTGAATGGCAGCTTAGATGTTGCTGGTAATCCATTTGGTGCAAAGCTTTCTGATTTGCACCGACATAATCACCATCACGATTATTCTGGGCAAAATTCGATTAACACAAGCGGTGGTTATGATCCATTCAACAACCGTTATTGAGCGTATAAAATTTAAGAATTAATTTTGAGTGGTGAGTCTAACTCAAAAGTACGGTCTGTATTTAGTCTTGTCAAATAACTTAAGCCAAGATAACCGATGATAGTTGAGCCAATAAGTAAGAACCCTGCCGAATACTCAATATGAGTAAAGCTGATTAGATGAGTGATTATCAATGGTAATGTACCCATCTCAATACTAACAATGATTTGATAGATTAAAGAAGCGGTAGTGCATCTAATCTTTGTTGGGAAGCATTCAGTAATGAATGTCGGATATAAGCTAAAAAAGCATGAAGCAGGAATCGAGATCAATAAAGTAATTAGAAGAATTTCAGTGTACGTGCCATACGAACAAAGCCAAAAAAATGGCATCGAGAGCGCTAAGACAATGCCGCAATTAATTTTTAATAGTGTTATTCTGTTTATATAGTCAGATATTCTGCCAAAAAATGGGATTAGCAAAACAACAACCAATAAACAAACTGAATTAAGCCCATATACTTCAATTTTGGTAAAGTTCCTAGATGTAATTAAATTAATCGGAATATAAATATAATAGATATATGTTAAGCAAATTCCCATTAATGTAATGGCGCTGATCGATAAACACTGAGCACGATTTTTAATAATATATTTAATCGAATCTTTAAAAATATCGCGTTTCTTTACGATTCTTTCTGTTGAATTATTCATAATAAAAGAAAGACTTTCAGGAATAGCTTTTCGGATATAAAAACCAAAAACAACACCAGATATTGAGAATAAAAAAATGAATCTCCAGCTCCAT
Organism: Gammaproteobacteria bacterium; assembly: GCA_027356065.1. Taxonomy (GTDB): domain Bacteria; phylum Pseudomonadota; class Gammaproteobacteria; order DSM-16500; family DSM-16500; genus Aquicella. The sequence goes on along the minus strand of DAIEGU010000153.1, from coordinate 40,457 downwards.
TCTGGAATTATGTTTCTATCTATGAGAGTCGTAATTGCAAGTGCTACAATTGATGCAAGCAAATAACCCCCACTTATTCCTATCGCAGTCCAGGAAGCATAATATCCTTTATTTGTTGAGTTGCTACTTTCTATTAAATATGTAGCAGAGTTTATGTATTCTATGCCTGCAAAAAAATTCTGTAATATTCTTAGAATAATAAACAAAATAGTAGCCCAGCCACCAATAGATGAATAGGTTGGAAGAAATCCAATTAATATGGTGCCAAGGCCAGTAAATATAAGCGATATTGTCATTAACTTTTTTCGGCCTATTTGATCAGCAAATGTTCCCATTATAATATTGCCAATCGGTCTGACTAATAATCCAATCAAGAAGACATATAAAACATTCACAACCTGCGCATAAGGCGTAGCTGCTGGCGGAAAAAAAGCTTTGCTAAGTGTCGTCGCCATAAGCGAAATCAAAATCAAATCGTATGTTTCGAGAATGTTGCCGATGGCGCCACTCGCAAATATACGCCTTATCAATTGCGGAGAGTAAATATCTGATGTATTCATCTTTCCCCACGATGGTCTATTAAAAACTGTCTAATTGTATTGATATACTTATCATTAGCATCTGTCGCCAAAGCGTGACCACATTTATTGAAAATTTTTAATGTAGAATGGGGTATATTTTCCGCCATAATTTTTGAATGTTTAGGGGTGCAAACCCAGTCATTTTTGCCAACCAGAATTAGAGTTGGACATTTGATATTTTTTAACTTTGGTATGAAGTTAAATTTATGCAAGAAACTACTAAATCCAACGTTTAATACATCGTAAGACAAGATATTTTTAATGTTATTTTTCGACTTAACTTTCTTTGCAGAAGGTTTTCTTCGTTTTTTCTTTTTGTGGTTGTAAATGTACAAAGGATCCATGATCTTAAAATAATGGTTAACATCGCGATCATTTTTAAATGATCCGCTCCAAAGAAATTTTTCACACACAGAAATTTGTTGTTTTGTGCCAATTTTTTCGAGGTTTTCTTTTGCTGTCTCAATAAAATGATAACTGGGTGCTGTTGAAATTAAAATTAGTTTATCAATATTTTTTCCATAACGGATGGCGTAGCCTTGTGCAACCATACCGCCGTAGGATACTCCAAGAACGCTAATTTTATTGAATCCTAGATATTTTCTAAGCGCTTCGATGTCTTCTATATTATTTTCAAGAGTGTAATTTTGTTTTTTATCTTTTTTACTAAGGCCGCAACCGCGTTGATCAATGAACACTAGCTGTGCGTATTCTTGTAATTTGATGGAATCATATTTGAAGTGTATGTGGTTTCCGCCCGGCCCACCATGAATTAGAAAGAGAACTGGTTTCTCAATCAAATTATTACCGTTTGTTCCTATTTGAGAGCCTGTAATATCAAAATAAATTTCAGTTCCACGAATTTTTGCTTTCATTTGTGATTTCTCTTAGTATTTGTGAAGCTAATTAATTTTAAAAATGGCGACGATATGCGATGTTCTTTATCGTGATCGTTAGTAAGTGGTGGTGTTATGAGTTTTTTGCCAGTTTTTTTTGTATAAGAGATGTGAATATGCTTGTAAACATAGTCACCGATAGCAAATAATTCATTAACATATTCACGATAATAATCAAACAGATTATTAATTTTACTTCTTGTTGCAAATGAATAAATTAATTGGGATGACTCAATTTTTTTAGATAAATTAAATCCAAAGTTAAATCCGTGGTTTAATTCTTTAATTTGCTTGATAGCATTGAAATAATTATGGTCATACGCTTTTTCCCAACAATAAAAGCGATTTTCTTGCTGAAACCGAAGTGAAAAAGATTTGTCATGTTTCCAGAGACCTTGAGAAAAAAGATTATACTCAACTGATGGACTTGCGGAAAAAGTAAGAATTTTATTTTCTTGATCTATTATATGTAGGGCAAAATGATCGATTAGAAATGTTCCTTTGATATCACCAAATTTGCTGAGCATTTTCTCTTTGTAGCTAAATAAGACTTCAAATAAGTTTTCATCCAGTGATACTTCATCTGACTGGTCTGATAGCTTTTTTACGATATCGTAATTCTTAATTAACAATAGATTTGACATGCTAAGCTCTTTTTTCTAAATGTATATCATTAAGTTGAACAACAGAGGAGAGCATCATATCGATTATTTTTAATATTGTTTTTGAATCAGCAGTTATATGAGAAGCATCATATATAACGCCAACAATGAAATTCATGATTTTTTCTGAGTCATTTGATTTCGGGAAAAGTACCGCACACTTATTAAGAATGTATCTTAATAATTCAGTTTCAATTTCGATAAGAGAGGTGGATTTAATTTCTGGTATAACAAATTCATTTTCACCAAATAATAACCAGCTGGGTGATACATTTAGCCATTTCGCTATTTTGGGAATGATATGGTAGTCAGGTAGCGCCATGCCCAAAGCGTATTTTCTAGCCATTTGATAAGACACACCGGCGACTTTTGCAAGTTGCCCAATTTCTATGCCAGCTTTTGATCGATTTGATACGTAACCTTCTTTTTGAAGTAACGCATTTAATCGTTTAGAGAATTTAGCAACGAAATTTGCTCTTTCCATTACGCCATGCCCTTATTGAATGATAGGTAATTAACTAAAAGTATAATATTTAGACAGATGCGCTTTATATATAACTTCATAATATAACATATGAATTAATTAAAAGCCTTTGATTATTTTTAATCCAAAATAAATTTTATATTTTCTATTGCTCTCAATTAAACTAAAAGTATAATTGAACTTAAAGTTCAAAATGATTTCGGAAGGAATGTTAGATATGGAAGGTTTTGATTTGAGAGGTGGATTTACAAATCAAAAATGTTATCGCTCCCAAAGACTAGGAAAACTGGTTTCAAGTCTTTTATCAATTGAAGCTGAAGAGGCTAGGGAAGCGGGAATGATTGCATATATGGCTCGTTCCATGGTGATGGCAACACTTCCTCATAGCAAACCTAAGGGACATGTTTTTCAAAGACGAAATGGCGAATTTACGATGACCATGATTGGTAATCCCAATTTTGGTCTGCCTTATGGGTCATTGCCAAGGCTATTACTGGCTTGGACGACACGAGAAGCTAAAATAAAGAATTCGCCGGTGTTACATCTAGGAAAGAGTTTTTCATCATTTCTCAATGTCCTAAAATTATCCAAGAGCGGCGGAGAGCGTGGTGATGCCACTCGTCTTCGTGACCAGCTGCTGCGTCTTTTCTCAACGCATATTTCTTGTGTCTATCAGAATAATAAAAAAGGTGTATGTAAGTCAGAGCAGTTTATAGTCGCAAAATCATTCAACTTGTGGTGGAACCCAATCAAAGAAGAAAAAGATGGAATTTCATCACAATCAACCATTGTGCTTGCAAAAGATTTCTTTGAAGAAATTATTAATCGTCCTGTGCCAGTGGATTTTCGTATGTTACAGGCACTCAGACGATCACCATTGCAAATGGATATTTATGTTTGGTTAACGTATCGATTTTCATACTTAAAAAAATCTTCACTTATCCATTGGAATTTGCTTAGTAATCAATTTGGCTCTAATTATGCCAACACACAGCAAGGCTTAAGAGACTTTAAAAGAGAATTTTTAAAAGCTCTCCATGTTGTCACTGTAATGTATCAGGATGCCAGTGTTGAAATTCAAGACAATGGTTTGCTATTAAAACCTGGGAAATCCCATGTGGCTCGTAAAAAAAATATGGGAGATACGTGATGATTTTTATCCACACTATTCACAGGCTAACAAAATTATCCACGCTGAAACACTCTTGCTTTTCTACCAATTTTGCGCTGAAACGCTCTTGGAGATACGCTGAAACGCTCTTGCGCTCTATATATACCTATATTTACCTGTATAAAAACACCTGTATTAGAAGATCAAAAACTGTTAATAACTTTTTTATTAAAATATTTTTTATTGCTGTTTTTTCAGTTTGTTTAACAGGTTGTCACAAGACAATTTACCTTTGCAATAAACCGATCAATAAATTAAGCGTCAAAGAAATACCAGTTACTAATACGCATCCAGCACAGTTTTATCTTTGCGGTAATTATCAACATCCATGCAAATCAAATTTTCTTTGGCACGAAATTAAAAAGTGCCATCCAACTTCTTCTAAAAAACGTCAAGGAAATATTCATGAAAAATGTATTACTGAAAAAAATTAATTTTAATAATCCATACTTAAAATTAGGCGGTTTGTTAATAATCTGTATTATTTTGATATTAATTTCAAATCATGTTTTTGCAAAAGATTTATTGGCAGGTACTGATACAGATATAAAGGATACCATGAAAGGGACTGGCAAAAATTGGTTATATATATTGGACGGTGGTGCAGCTTTATTGTTATTTATAGAAAGACACAATCCAAAAATATTTATGTCAATCTTAGGAGTAGGGATATTCCTTAACATCGTTATGTTCTTCGCTGGTGGTTAATATGCAAGAATCTACTAAATATTATCTTCCTAAGACACTTGATGAACCTTTCCGAATTTACATATTAACGATTGATGAATTGATTTTATTGGTGACACCAATTTTATTGGTCGGGTTTATTTTTCATCAAATGGTATTGGGATTCGTTTTAGGTGTTGGTGGATTAACAATCATTAAAAAATTTAAAGGTGAACAAGGACATTTTTATTTAGTCCATCTCGCATACTGGTATTTACCAGACATTATTCAATTCAAAGTGACACCACCTTCCTATATTCGCGAATATTTAGGATAGAAGTTATGAAATTTTCAATTGCAAAAAGTCAATTAGATAAAATGCTTGCACAAAGAAACGGCTACATGATGTTAGCTTTTGGACTTATTTTGGTTTGCTTAATTCAAGGAATATTAATGTTCGTTCTTATTGGGAGAGAAAAAATAATTCTCATTCCACCAAGCATTGACAAAAGTTTTTGGGTTTCATCTCAACATGTATCACGTGATTATTTATCAGAGATGACGAGATTTTTTGCAATATTACGTCTTAATATCACGCCAGAAAGCGCAAGCGTTCAAAGAGAAACACTCTTACGTTACACCGATCCGAATTTTTATGGGCTGTTAAACTCGAAATTAATACAAGAAGCTGATCGAATAACTGATCAACATATTAGTATGGCTTTTTTTCCAACGACCGATATCAAAACAAATGAAAAAAATTTAAAAGCAATCATTGAAGGTGACTTGAAATCCTATGTTGGGGATGTTGCGCTTCCTGCAAAGCATGTGCGTTATTTGCTTTCCTATAATTACCACTCAGGCAGGCTCTTTTTAAAATCATTTGAAGAGGTGAAACATGATTAAATGGCCTCTCGTATTCATCAATTTCTTATTGCTAATCAGTAATGTGTATGCGTTGCAGACAAGAAGTGTTGTTGATAATGAAACAACCACTGCGAAAATATCCTCTGTTGATGTAACCAGAATTTTCGTGCAAGGCGATCGTATTAAAAGTGTAAAAGGATTAAAAGGTGCTTACACACGAGAAAATGACGAAAAAAACGGGGAAATTTATATTCAGCCAACGCCCCTCTATCAAGATCGTGCTTTTACCATTTTGATTGATACCGAACAGGGTAGGCACTTTACCTTATTATTAAATCCTACTTCTTCTCCATCTGAAACGCTGATGCTAGTACCTAAAGGGGTAGGGCATGAACGAGCTGCTCGTTTTGAGGAAGCTCAACCCTATGAGTTGACTATTAAGCATCTCATCCGTGCGATGAAGAATGGTGCTATGCCAGAAGGTTATGCAATTCGTGAAGTTGATAGTAAGACAACTTATCGTCTTGGAAATAAGTTAGATATCAAGCTTAAAACCATTTATGAAGGTTTAAATTTGCGAGGTGAAATATACGAAATTCGAAATAGGTGTGCGATTCCACTTCAAATTGATGAACGTGAATTTTATAAAACGGGTACGCGCGCTATTAGTGTAGACACGATTGAAATCCCACCAAAAGTGCAGATTAATCTGTATAGGGTAGTTAGCCCATGACTGATGACTATACCTCTACTACTCAAGAAACAAAAATTAAACAGCATCGCAATTTGCTCATTTTAGCTGGTTGTGCGGTGATCTTAGGTTTTGGAATTTATTATTTCATAGATGATAATTCATCGAATGAAATAGCAAAGAAAAAAGAAGAGGCGGCATCATTTTCTAGTCCTGTTGAGCAAGTCAATGCGCAATCTGTTTGGACTGAGCGCATGCAAAATAAATTAAAAGAACAGGAGAAGCAAACCACAGAATTAAAAAATGAAATGACACAACTTAAAAACGGTGAATCACAAAAATCGTTTGAGAGTGATCCCAGATTTCAGGCGATGCAACAAGAAATTCAAAACTTGAAGGAAATGGTTAAGAATAAAATAACGACGCAAAATCAAACTATAGAGGGCGGAAACAACTATCAAGGACAAGTATTTTCGACTGTACCTGGTGCAAGAGCGAGATTTAGAGATGGCCAGTCAGATGTCAGAGACAGTGAATCTATTGGCATTGATAATGATATCCTTAATTTAAAATCAAATAATATTTTCCCTAAAAAAAATCCAGAAACCTTTGTTCCTGCTGGCACATTTGCTGAAGCAATCATGCTAGGGGCGGCGGATGCTTCTGCTGGCGTTCAATCACAGGTGAATCCATCGCCCATGTTATTTCGAATCGTTGCCGATGGTACGTTGCCAAATCATAAAAAGAGCCATTTAAAAGATTGTGTTGTGACAGCAGCAGTAGTTGGTGACATTTCATCTGAGCGAGGACAAATACGTTTAGAGCGTATGAGTTGCACTTTTCCTAATGGAGAAATTGTTGAGCAACAAGTTGAAGGCACTGTTTTTGGCATGGATGCTAAAAATGGTGTGCGCGGCAATCCTGTATGGCGTGAAGGCGCGCTCTTAGGTCGAGCTGCTGTTGCTGGCACATTGTCTGGCTTAGGCAGTGCTATTTCTCAAACTTATACCACGACTTCCATTTCACCGCTTGGTTCTACTCAAACGGTCAACAATGGTGACATTTTCAAATATGGTGCTGCGCAAGGTGCATCGAACGCTATGGAAAAACTAGCGGATTACAATATCAGACGAGCAGAGCAGTACCACCCTGTTATTCAGCTATCAGCTGGACAACCTGTTGATGTGGTTTTCTTGAAAGGATTTTATTTGGATGGAAGATCACATGATGAAAACAATAGCGACGATAAAAATGAATCTTCACAACTTTTTCCTACTACAACAAAGCAAACTTCAACGGGATTGACCTTGAGTGAACGTGAGCTTGAACGAATTAAACAGAATGAACAAAACATGGGATGGGTTGGTAAAAACCAATCAGGGGGTATGCAATGAAACGATTTGTTATGGTGATATTTGTATTAATTAATATTGGCCTTCTTTCTGCGTGTACCACGAATTCTAGCTTTGATTGCCCTAATAAAGCGGGTGTGAACTGTAGGAGTTTAGATCAAATTAACCGCATGGTTGACAACGGTCAGATTCGTGGACGCACTCAAATGGAAGCAAGTGACGTAACAAAAACAAATTTAGTTGATGGTGCAGAATTCCAATCATTCCCTACAACACCTCCGTTTATACCAGGTCAACCTATTCGATATGGTGAGACAGTCCAAAGAATATGGATTGCGCCTTATGAGGATACGGATGGCAATTATCATCAAGACAGTTTGATTTACGCCATTATGAAAGGCGGTCATTGGATAGGAAAACCTGTCAAAACAGTACGTTCGTTTTGAGAAATGAGGAAGGTGACATGCTTACTAAAATTCGTGATGTGACTGAAAAGTTAGGTAATAAAATTGCTCATTTAGTGGGTGAAGAATCCTCTCAAAAAACGGATCAGTCTTTAAACCGTCGTCGCTTTTCAACACTCTTTGACCATCACTTCATTTCAAAATTATTACCTTATGAAATGTTCGATTCTGAAACATCACTTTTCTTTAATAAGAAAAGCATAGGGTTTATTTTGGAAACGACTCCGCTTTTAGGGTCAAGTGAAGAAGTTGAAAATATTTTAACAAGTATCATTACCGATATATTGCCTGCGCATGTCGATATGCAATTCCTATTATGGGCATCTCCCAAGATCGCACCTATTTTGGATGCGTTTGAATTGGCTCGGTCAAAAGATGAGACGTTTTCATGGCTAGCGAAAAAAAGAACAGATTATTTAAAGCGCGGGGCATTTGAAAGTTTAAGCGGGTTTGGTTCTTTATTAATAAGAAATTTTCGCGCTTTTATTGTGGTATCAGCGACAAAAAAGCAAAAGGATCCCAGTGAATTAATCGGGTTAAGAGATGATATTGAAAGCTCGTTAAAATCAATCAATATTGGTAGTCGTGTTATTGATGCGCAACAATTTATATCAACTTTTTCAGATATCATCACGCCAACAAGACAACTTTATCCGCATGATGATCGCTGGAATGAATTTGATGAATTAGCTACACAGTTAACCGATCCTGAATGGCAGCTGAGAGTAAAACCTAATTCTTTATTATTTACATCTGAAAACGAATCAGCAGAAGTGCATTGTTTAAGCGTGCGTGAATACCCAAATAAGCCTACCCAATGGCGCACATCTGAAAATTTAGGCCAGATGTTCAATGCAACCTTGCAAATTCCTTGTCCATTTTTAATTAGCTTTTCGCTGCGAAAAACAGACGAAGAAAAGAGAATGTCAGATGGCATTAAATCAATGAATCGAGAATCAAATGCAAAAAGCCCACTTGCCAAGTTCAAAAAATCAGTCAATGAAGAATTTCATGATTGGGATTTTGTACGTCAACGATTAAGAGAGGGTGATGCACTAGTCAAAACATTTTACCAAGTAATTTTATTTTCAAAACCAGAAGAATCAAAATTTTGTGAAAGACGTTTACGTGATCTTTATCGTGCAAATGGATGGAAGCTCCGAAAAGAATCTTATTTGCAATTGCAATCTTGGCTTGCAGCCCTCCCAATGGTCATGACAGAGGGTCTCTTTGATGACATGAAATACTTTGGTCGGTTAAAAACCATGACCGCTTTTAATGCCATTAATGTTGCACCATTACAAGGAGAATGGAAAGGGAGCAAAACACCCAGTTTATTATTACCTGGAAGACGCGGACAAATAGCACTTTGGAATCCGTTTGATAACGAAGGGAATTTTAATATCGTTATTGTTGCCGCTCCTCGTAAAGGGAAATCAGCTTTAACAAACGAATATATTAATGCCATTTTAGGCTCTGGGGGTCGCGTATGGGTTATTGACGTGGGCAAATCTTACGAAAAAACCTGCAAACAATTTGGCGGTCAATTTATTGAGTTTAGTGAAGAGACAAATATTTGTTTAAATCCGTTTACATTCATTACCAATATTAATGAATCGATGGAATTGTTAAAACCATTACTTGCAAGTATGGCGCGTCCTGTGACGGGTGCAACGGAAGAAGAAATTAACTTTTTAGAAAAAGCGATTATTGCAGCGTGGGAGAAGAAAGGCACAGCGTCTACTATTACAACCATAGCAGAATGGTTAGCGGAACATGCACAACCTGTTGCACAAAATCTTTCTCACTTATTGTTTAGCTATACCAATCAGGGAAGTTATGCCCGATTTTTTGAAGGAAATTGCACGATCAATTTTAATAATCCGTTTATAGTTCTTGAACTACAGGCATTAGATAGTAAAAAAGACTTGCAACGCATCATCATGCAAATGTTGATATTTCTTATTTCGCAAGCCATGTATCGTGGCGATCGTTCACAAATTAAAAGTTGCATTATTGATGAAGCATGGAAGCAACTAAATAGTAATGATAAATCCCAAGCTGAATTTATAGAAGCGGGCTATCGAACAGCACCAAAACACCGGGGTAATTTTATTTCGATTGCGCATTCTGTCGCTGATTTTCACGGTAATCGCATGTCTAAGGCCGCATTTGATTGTTCGGATTTTAAAATTATCTTGGGGCAAACAGATGAGGCCATCAATAAGCTAAAGCAAGAAAAAATTATGGATATTGATGGGTTCACAGAGAGGCTACTCAAATCATTGAAAATTACCAAGGATTTTTCTGAATGTGTCATTAAGAGCCCAGAAGGTATGTCCGTACATCGAATTATCTTCGATCCTTACTCTCGTATTTTATATTCCACGAAAGGCGAAGAATTTGATGCTGTTAATCGTCTTGTAAACAATGGAATGACATTGCGTGATGCTATCGAACAAGTGGTGAGGCAATTCAATCATGTTTAAAAATATTATCAATAAAGAATTTACATTGCAGGCACTTTCCCACATCTGTTTTGGCGTGTTAGGAGCGTTATTGGTTCAATTTGTCTTTATACAACGCACAGCACCCGCTGTTGCTACAGTCAACCTGACTGCATTACAGGACAGCTTTGTACGTGAAACAGCAAAACAATCTCTTTCTCAAGAAGAGATGAAACAGAGGGTGACATCATTTAGCCAGCAATTGACACAAGCCATCAACAAGATTGCAAGTGAAAAGCATGTAACGATCTTGCTGACAGAAGCAGTGATATCTAATGAAAAAGATTATACGCAAGAAGTAGTCAATAGAGTGAAAAAGGGGATGTCGCAATGATATTTCATGGCGTGCCGCTAGAATGTATTAATCATGCAGCGCAAACCTTTCATGTTCCGGCAACCATTATTGTTTCGGTGATGAAAATTGAGAATGGATGGAATGGGGCGGCTATTAGAAATAAAAATGGCACTTATGATTTAGGCGTTATGCAGGTTAATTCAAGCTGGCTATCCCAGCTAACAAAATATGGAATTACAAAAAATGATTTGCAATTTGACCCGTGCATTAATGTCCATACGGCCACTTGGATTTTAGCAAAAGGACTGGCAAAGGGAGAAGGCTGGCAAGGCGTTGGTAATTATCATTCCGCTACCCCTATTCACAATTTGAAATACAGACAAAAAGTAAAGATTGCTTACGACAATATGCAAAAAGCACTCAAGGAGGAAAACGCATGAGTGCAAAGAAATGGGTTATTCAACTATCTGCCATTTCCGTATTGATCTTGTGTGCATTTATCACAAAAGTAACTTATGCCAACGACTTAGGAGTGATGGGCGAAACTTATCCTATTTTAGAAATGGATTTTCTGGATTTTATTCAATCACGAATTGAACAGATACAAAAAAGTGGGCAATGGCAAGCATTGCAAAATCGTGCAATTCGATCAGCTATTTCCTATAGAGAGAGACCACCACGTGTTGTAGGCATCACTCGTGCGCGAGAAACCAAAATTTGGAAATATGATCCCAGTATTGTACTAGACCATGATGTCATTTCATCAGGTGGAAAAATGATTGCGGTAGCAGGAACAAAAGTGAACCCTCTCAATTTTATTACCATTAATAAGACATTAATTTTTTACGACAGTGATGATGAAACCCAAGTGAAATGGGTTTTAGAACAAGATAAGAAATTAAATGGAAAAGATAAATTGATTTTGATAAATGGCTCTGTTTTGGATCAAGAAAAGCGATTTAAGAAACCAATTTATTTTGATCAGTCTGGAAAATTGACATCACGTTTTGGTATTACGCAGGTGCCAGCAATAGTTTATCAGGAAGGAATGGCGCTGCGTGTGGTGGAGGTGAAGATATGAGACTGGGCAATTTTCTTCTTATACTCATCTCATGTTTTGTCATGACGTTTTCATACGCAGGCAACCTTTGCCATGGAAAATTTGCAAATCCGATTACAGATATCTGCTGGAGTTGTTTGTTTCCTATCAGTATTGGGAATGCCAACGTTTTTAGCGGGAACCAGCCTGATACTGCAAATCCAACACTCCCTATTTGCACATGCCCTATGGTTCCAACGGGTGTACGCATTGGTATTAGTTTGGGATTTTGGGAACCAGTCGCTTTAGTAGATGTGACTCGACATCCGTATTGTATGGTGAACTTAGGTGGTCTACAGCTTGCATCAGGACAATTCGGTGCGGATGGTGAAGTAGATAATAGCGATCCATCTCAAGGAGGAAGCTTTTATTATGTTCATTGGTACAAGTTCCCATTAATGTATTGGCTGAATATTCTCACCGATTTGTTTTGTGTTGAGAAAGGTGATTTAGATATTGCCTATCTCACAGAACTTGATCCTACCTGGCATGATGATGAACTGACCTTTTTACTCAATCCTGAAGCGTTATTATTTGGAAATATGATTGCTCAAGCGGCATGTGGCGCCGATAGTGTAGCAACGCTCGCTGGTCTTCCGATAGACACCTTATTTTGGTGTGCGGGATCACAAGGCAGCATGTACCCGTTAAATGGTGTGGTACAAGAACATATCGGCGGGGTACAAGCAAGCACCTTAATGACAGAGCGTATGACTTACAAAATGCACCGTGAAGGCCTGTTATGGGATAGCATCGGTCAAAATAGTCCAACACTATGTTATCAATATCCATCACCTATCATCCCAAAATCACGTTATCGCTATCAGATGATAAATCCCATTCCGACCGCCAGTGGCGGAGAAGATGGGTGCCATGCTTTTGGCCATAGCACGACCCTTTGGGGATCTCTACACGAATATCCCTATGCAGGCGAAGATTTTGGTTATTTGGTATGGCGAAAACGAAATTGTTGTGCTGGATAAACTAAAGGAAATCTACATGAAGCAAGAGAAAAAAGGAATATTAAAAATAATTTGGGAGCTGCGACATCTGACTGTAGAAGAGTGTTTGTCGAGCATCTCGAATCACCCTGACCTTAAATTTTTAGTAACGACAGTCGGCATTTGGTTCTTGCTGCGTTGGTTGATTGGAATATGGATAGGCGCTCATCTCATTTACTTTTTTTATCACATTTTCAACATGATCATGGCGTAAGGAGGAAGTATGTCACTACGAGAGAAGATCATGAAACTGCCAGTATGGAAAGCGATGATATTGACGTTTTTTGTCGGCTTTCTTTTTATGGCAGTTATAGAAGAGTTATTTATCAGTAAAATTTTTTCTGTCATGAATGGAATGATTACTCGATTTGAAAAAACAGAAAAAGAAGAGAAGAAAGATTGGGAGACTTACGAAAAATCTTATGAGGCATTTAATAAAAAATCACATGATGATTTTGAGGAAAGTTGGAAGAAGAGTGAAGAGGAATCTAAACAAAGAACGATAAAAGAATATTGTAATGAAATTAGCAATATTGAATCACAAAATAAATCATTGAATGAAATGAAAAGTAAAAATTATAAAAAACCGAAAGAGCTAATCATTCGTGCATGGGAGAAAGAAAGGCTTACGGAATTAGAAAAAAAAGCACCTATGCGAGAAATTAGACTCAAAGCTGCTAAGGAAATGTTGAACAAGTTTGGTGCGTCTGAAAAAAATTGCAATGAGATAAGCTAATGAAAAAATATTTATTCGTTATATTATTATTTACTCAATCGTTCGCCAATGCTTCCGATAGTTATCAATCTATTGCAGAAAAAGCTAGAAATAATATACCGCAACAAACGGCTATCTATAGACAAGATGCTGAAAAGGCACTGATTGCAGCGGAAAGTCTGACAAAAAATTATAAAAATGACGCTTTTATTGCAGAAAACCAAGCAAAGTCTATTTTAATTTATAACCAGCAAGATAATAACAAGATAAACGATAAAAAGAAAAACCCATCCATACTCATTTTTATATCTTTTTCTATGCCAGAGAAAAGCATAGAAGCCTATTTGCGTGATGCTAAGAAAATTCATGCCAGTGTTGTTATTCGCGGATTAATTGATAATTCATTTCAAAAAACTTTTCAACGTATAGCAATGCTTGTTAAGTCATCAGGTGGCGATGGGGTTGAATTAAATCCGATTTGGTTTAAACGATTTGATATTAAAACTGTGCCTGCTGTAGTAGTTGTGGTTGATGGTAGCCCATGCTTTAAAAATAATACCTGTCAAAAAGATCGTGATTTTGATGTGATGACGGGTGATATCACGCTTGCTTCTGCACTCAGAATTATACGAGATAGAGGCATAACCAAAGGTATCGTGCAATCTGCCTTAGAAAAACTTAAGGAAGGTGGGTATGCGTAACCTCATTTTGTTCATAGTGATAATCAGTTTTATCAATAACGGCATGGCTGGAAGTCCTGATTTTGAATCAGCCGTTAATTTAGCAAAATCAGAGGCGCAAAATAAAAAATCTAGCTCTTACAATCAAGCCAAAAATTTTGATCCAAAATCGGTATTTGACAATTACACGGATCATCCTGATCAAACAAAATATTACGACGGTGTGAAGCAAAGCAACACACAACAGATGACAAATGATGCTTTCCAACAAAAAAATGGTGAGGAAGGTAAGATAATTTCAAATACGATCAACCAGCATCCACGCTATGTGATTAATCCTTCTGATCCAGATATGCAACATTCACAACTAATTCAAAACGAGGCTGATAATATTATTCATGGCGTAACAAGCCAGTATGTCGATTGTAAGCCTAAACAATCTTGCACCGTGCAATATCAAACAAAACAATGCACTGAACCTCCACAAACTATTTTTCAGTCTTGTAAGAAAAAATTAATTGTTGATGTTATTACACATGAGTCAAATACGCATTATCCATTAACTGCTCATCTTTCAGTAGATGATCATAATTATGCTGGTATTAGCATGAATACAGTTAATAGTCGTATTGATTTTTTAGGGCCACACGACGCTAGTTTTCGATTGGACGGTCGTTTACCAGGAAATATAGATTGTCATACGCTACAAGGCAGCATCACACGAAGTAGCGGTAATGCACGCTTAGATAATATTAACTTTCCTTCTTGTGGCAATGGTCTTGGGCTGGATTTTCACATATCAGGAGGTCACAGGAAAGACCTACAAATCGATATGGTATCTAAGGTAGTAACGTATGAAGTTAAAGACCGATGGGTAGATGATTGTAGCGGCATTATTAGTGACACTACTTGCAAACTAAAATCCCAACAGTGTGATGTTCCTAAATCAACTCAGGTGATTCAGGGTATTCCTGTAACACGTGATTGTTGGCAAGAATCATTTAACTATATTTGTCGAGGTGGAAGCGGAGCTGGTGATTGTAACACATTGCGCACCAATAACTGCGAACAAATTGGTTCTGACTGTAAAGAAATGGCAAATGGGCAATGCTCTCTATATCAACAAACTTACCGTTGTCCTATTCAATCCTGTTCACCAACGACGGATGTGATTTGTGGAAATGGACAAGAATATTGCTTAGATGGTAGTTGTACAGATCATTCATACAATCAAAGTCAAGATTTTGCTAAAGGAGTATCGGCATTATCTGCGATTGCTGATGCTGCTAAACAACTAGATCAAAGTTCACTCTCGATATTCACAGGGCGTCCTGTCGAGTGCAGTGAGAAACCAGTTGGATATAGCAATTGCTGCACTGAAACAGGGTGGGGGCAAGATATTGGTTTAGATAATTGCTCCGAAGCCGAGAAAAAACTACACGTTGATCGCGATAATAAATTAGCCATTAAAATAGGACGATATTGCTCTAGTGATGTTTTGGGTGTCTGCGTTGAACATTCACAAGTCTTTTGTGTCTTTAATTCTAAATTAGCAAAAATAATTCAAGAGCAAGGAAGATCAAATCAATTGCACATAAATTTTGGCGATCCTGAGCACCCACGTTGTAATGGCATTACACCGGAACAACTACAAGCATTGAATTTATCAACGATTGATTTTCAAGATTTTATTAATGATTTAAGCAAAAACGTAAAAAACCCAGACTTAAAACAAATCCAGGACATGATTCAACAGCATGTTAAACAGGAGCAAACATCAGGAAGAATCAATGGTTAGAAAATTATTACATAGTATTTTCTTATGGATATTTACCTTATCAGGCATTTGTTATGCAGATGATTATTATTCTCAACATGCCATCGGTTGGCATTGGTATGATGATCCAAAAGAAAAAACTATCCAAAAAGAAGAACCTGGCATTAATAAAAATAATCCTAATTTAGTAGTTAAAGAAGCGAGAAATAAAATCACGACAGCACTTAATCAAGTAATAGCAGAACCCTCTATTGAAAATGTTGAGAAATATATCGCCCTACAAGAGCAGTTAAATAACCGTGCTGAAAAAATATCCGATCTTTGGCAACAAGCGTTGCTAAAAAATCCAGAATTAAATTACTCGATTAATCATCCTACCAATAATGTGGGATTGCAGGTTTATCATGAGCAAGAATCCAAATTGAAAGATGAGGCTATTAAACAATTTGCTCAAAAAACAGGCCTTTTCTTTTTCTATAAAAGCACGTGCCCATATTGTGCGCGTTTTGCACCGATTATAAAGAGCTTCGCTGAAAGCAATGGTATGACAATTATCCCCATCACATTAGACGGAATTTCATTACCTGAATTTCCTAATTCAAAAATAGATTCTGGACAAGCGGCTCAATTTCATGTGACTTCCACACCTTCTGTGTTTGCAGTGAATCCATACACACAAAAAGCATTCCCTGTTGCGTATGGATTAACGAGTGAGACTGAGTTGCGTGACAATATTTATAACATTATGACGCGTTATAAAGGAGAGCTGTGATGAATCCAGTAAAAATAGTTTTTTTATTATTCATCACAATATTTTCTTTACCAGTATTGGCTGATGTTAATAGCGATCTTAACCATTTCTTTGATGGGCTTGGTATGGTGACAAATACGACTGCGCCACATGCTTATCAAGGTCAACAAGCTGGCTATTATAGCGGTGGTAGCCTTTATGCAAGAAGTACGGTGCGTAATGTTCAACTCATACAGGTTGATTTACCGAGTTTTCGTTCAGGGTGCGGTGGAATCGATGTGTTTGCTGGTGGGTTTTCATTTGTTAATAATAACGAAATTGTCAACATGATGCGAAACATCATGAACAACGCAAAAGGTTATGCGTTTAAATTAACACTCGCAGAAGTTACCCCATTAATTAAAAATGTTTTAAGTGATATTCAGGATATCGCAAATAAAGCTAATCAAATGAATATCAATTCCTGCGAAACAGCAGAACAGCTAGTTGGTGGTGTATGGCCTAAAACACGCGCTAATCAACAACAGATTTGTCAGGATATTGGTTCAAGTACAGGGATTTTTAAGGATTGGGCGGAAGCAAGACAGGGTTGCACATCAGACGATCTTAATTATAACTTTGATTCAACGATGCAAGCAGGCTCTCAAAATCCTGCTTATAAAAATATGATCTTTGATAATGGAAATCTGGTTTGGAAGGCATTACAAGCTAATAACTTAGTGGCTGGCGATCAAGAATTGGCAGAGCTTTTGATGTCTCTCTCCGGAAGCATTATCATTAAAAAAACAGGCTCAGGAAAATCAGCGACTAATCACTTTGAAGTCTTACAGTCTCTCGCCACCGACCATTCACTGTTTAAGGCTATTTTATATGGCGATAGTGCTACTATTTATAAATGTGATGAAAAAACGCAATGTCTTAATCCCAGTTTACAAACTATTCCAGTTGCCAAAAAGAGCGCACTCATAAGTCGAGTGTCAAACTTATTAAGCCAGATCAGTCAAAAAATTATTTCTGATGAAAAATTGACGCCGCAGGAAATTGGGCTAATACAGTCAACTCGTATTCCCATTTATAAAATATTAAACGTACAGGCCGCCTATCAAAAAGATCCCAACATATTGGATGTTGAAAGTTACGCAGATGTCATTGCAACCGATATTTTATTTCAATACTTGCAAGAAAATTTGGAAATAGTGCGAATATCTAGCCGATCTTTGCAATATCCAGCAGAAATCATGAGTCAATTTAATGATGGTATTAATGCAGCGCTCGCTGATGTGAGATCGGAAGAACGTAATGCCCAGAACAAAATATCACAAGCATTTCAACTCATTGAGCAATCGCAAGTATTAGAAAAGATGCTAGCGGGTCAACTATCGGCACAACTTGGAAATTCACTTACTTGGGCAAGATCACTGCGGTAGGAGCAGAAAGATGGCAATGACATTAGACGTTTTTACAATCGGTGGTGGTGATTTATTGGAAAAAGTATTTAATGCTGTCGCTGTTGTTTTTAATGATCCGGTTGGAGTAGGTGCTATTACCAGTCTTGCTATTATGTTTGGTGGTCTTTTTACAACATTTGAATTTGCGAAATCAAAAGACATAAAAGTGCTAATAAGATGGGCTGGCATGTATATCATCGTTACTTCCTTGGTACTTTATCCAAAAGCAACTGTTGTTATTGAAGATCGTAGCGGAATTGATATTAAACCACGCTTTATTGATCATGTTCCTTTATCTTTGGCTGTCTTTGCAAGTTTGACTTCTCGAATTGGTATTGGTTTTACAGAAGTGATTGAGACCGTATTCCATTTGCCTGATGACATGTCGTATAACAAAACTGGCATGTTAATGGGATCAAGGCTGGTACTCGCATCGCGTAATTTTCAGATTACTGATCCTGAATTTACACAAACCCTTAATGAATTTATGCAGCAGTGTGTATTTTACGATCTACTTCTTAAAAAATATACGGTTCAAAATTTAATTCATGCGGATAATCCGTGGGATTTTATTAAAAGTCATACCTCTCAAGCACGCGCTTTTCCGTTAAACGGCGAGATAACTGTTTGTAACGTAGGAGCAGCGAAATTAGACACATGGTGGAATGAAGTCATTAATGCTGCTGCCAGTGTTTATGGCGGTCAACTGTTAGGCGCAAACAATAACCCATCAAAATTACTGTTATCACATCTTTCGGATGGCTATAGCTTTTTGACAAATGTTTCTGCACAAGGTGAGGCAATCCTCAAGACAAATTTATTAGCCAATGCGATGTCAAATGCACTTTCGCATTACGGCGCTAATGCAAATGCACCCGCTGCTCTGCAAGCATATGAGGATACAAAGTCTGAGTTACAAGCGAGAGAAACAATGGATCAGACTGGGCGACAAGCTGCTGTGTGGATGCAGTATTTCAAAAATATTATCGAAGCAGTTGTCTATGCTGCATTTATCATTATCTATTTCTTGAGTTATTTTCCATTTGGCGGTGCGATTGTTCGGAATTACCTAACAGGCCTATTTGTGCTACAGGCGCTTGCACCCATGTATGCCATTATTAATTTTGCTGCCAACCTTTTTGCACAGAATCGATCCATTGCCTTTATTGCTTCTGATCCTAATCATGGTGGGCTGTCGATGGCAAATATAGCAGGTATTACGCAGGCTAATGCTGATGCGATGGCGGTAGCGGGTTATCTCATGTGGCCAGTGACACTTGGTGGGGCGGTTATGCTGTTTCGTGGCTTGCCTAATGCTATTCAAAGCATGGGACAACTTTTGGGTGGGGTGGTACAGCATTCTGGTAGCCATGTGGTTGCGGAATCGGTAGGAGGAAATATCAGTGCCGGAAATGCTAATTTTGGCAATCGCAGTTTAAATAATACGACGGCAAACCATTGGGATACCAACGCTCGTTATGCAGCAGGTGCTACTACTTTTCAAACAGGAACAGGTTCCAGTCTTACTATTACGCCGGATGGCAGTGAGGTACTTGATAACCGCGGCGGCTTATCAAATCTGGGCGTATCAGTCCATGTTGCTGAAAGTATTAGGTCAGTTGCTTCCCGTCAGGCGCAGTCAAGTTTAAATGCGGCAATTAGCCAAAGTCAGTCAGCAGGAGAGCAATATGGCGCAGCACTGCGCAAAATAAACGATTACTCACATCAACAAGGTCATTTTGAAAGTAGTGGTCAATCTTATAGCTCAACTGAGACAACAGGTTTTAATAAATCAGCCCATGAAGTGTCTCAATTAGTAAATAGCTTTGCTAAAGAACACCATGTTAGTCATGAGAAAGCAGCCCAAGTTTTAGGCCAAGTCTATGCTGATATGAAGGGTGGATTTAGCCTACTAGGAAATGGTGGAAGTGTAGGAATGCACGGTAGCGCATCGCTTTCAGGCCGATCTGCATTTGGCAGTATGTATAACGATGCTTATCGTTTTGCAACCGACCATAACTTTGCACAAACCGTGGATTCTGCCAAGCGCCAATCAGTTGAATCGCATTACAGAGATAGTAATGATCAAGGAAATCGATTAGCCAATTCTATCGCAACCTCATTTGATAAAGGCGATAGTTATCGTAACGAGGCATCATCACAATTTTCAAAAGCTGAAAGTTACTCACAATTAGCTTCAACTTCAACTGAGAGCGCAGCTTCAATCAATTCAAATTACACGCAGGAATTTTATAAATGGATGCGTCATCAGCCTTCACCTTCTTCTCAATATGGTCAAGGAACATGGAGTAAAAGTGCGGTTGATAATGCCGCCATAAATGACCCTGCCAGTTTACAACATTATGCTGATCGATTTGTAAATGAAAAAACTGGCGAAGCAATGCGATCTTTTGAAGGTAACAATCATTTATCACATGGAGAGCAGCATATAAATAATGTTAATCATCAAAACAATGCTCATATTCGCAATCATTCAGATAATCAATTTCAACATTTCAATAATGAATTAAACCATGAAATACAAAATAGACATGCCGGAAATATTGGCACGGTTGATGAAAGTATTAAACAAGATGTGACAAATCGCATGAATGAAAATAAAAAAAAATTAGATAGTAAAGAAGCGGAATTTAAACAGCAGGCTGATCCATTACAAGAAAGAATTAGAGAAAAAGTGAAAGGACAGGTATTTGGGAGTTTGAACTCAGTTAAAGCAACTGAAAAATGGGTGAGTGATAAGCTCACTTCTGAGGAATAATAAATGTCGCAGCCGAATGATCTAAAGAATTTTACTCGAGGCGGTCAAATCACACTGCATAATCTTCGTATGTTCACGCAAATCATGGATAAAGTTGTGTTGATTTCAGGATTTATATTTTTGTTTATAACAATCCTAACAACATGGAATTTAACAACGGAATACGAGCGATATGTATTTAGCGAGTATTTATGGGCAAAAACTTTACCAATTATTGACAATCAATCAACCACACAATTTATTCAACCGAATGGTTCAGTGAGGACTGTTAAATTAGTTGATATTGCTAAATCCGAATTAGTGAACAATATCGTTAGAAATACCAGCCGAAAAATTATTCTTTCGATTATCCTTGGCCTTATTGTTGGTATGATGACACTCGGATTTATTTCTCGATGGTTGAAAAAGCGTGGAGAAAAACAGGCAGAAAATATTTTACTGAAAGGCGATAAAATATTACCAACGGAAGTAACAAGAAAATTGATCGAAAGCAATGGAAAAGCCTCTAAGTTATCGTTAGCCAAGCTTCCATTAATTAAACATACCGAAACAGCCCATTTGTTATTTCATGGTACGAC
Organism: Gammaproteobacteria bacterium; assembly: GCA_027356065.1. Lineage (GTDB taxonomy): Bacteria > Pseudomonadota > Gammaproteobacteria > DSM-16500 > DSM-16500 > Aquicella. The sequence goes on along the minus strand of DAIEGU010000153.1, from coordinate 18,993 downwards.
TGGTTCTGGAAAATCCAACGCCATTAAAGAATTACTTGATCAAATTCGTAAACAAGGTGATCGTGCAATCATTTATGACAAGAGTTGTAATTTTTTAGAAGAATTTTATTTACCTGACAAAGATATTTTATTAAACCCACTAGATGAAAGAGGGCAAGCCTGGAACCTGTGGGCAGAATGCAGGGATTCGGCCGACTTTGACAGTTTAGCCGCCGCACAGATTCCTATGCCGCTTTCAACACAAGACCCGTTTTGGGTGAATGCTGCTCGTACCATTTTCTCATCTGCGGCATTTGAGATGCGTAAAGATGAAAACCGAAGCGTCATGAAGTTATTACAAACTTTGTTGACAGCTGATCTTAACTCAATACAAAAATATTTAAAGGGAACAGAAGCAGAAACATTAGTATCAGACAAAATTGAAAAAACGGCTGTTTCTATTAAATCAGTGCTTGCCACTTATTTAAAAAGTTTGAAATACCTCAAAGAAAGTAAAGATGCTTTTTCTATCCGTCAATGGATCCAAAACGCCAATGCGCATAACTGGTTATTTATTACGTCATCTGGTGACAGACATGAAACATTAAAGCCACTGATTACTGCATGGCTCGATATTGCAGTGAATTCATTGCTAAGTTTGACTCCTAGCAATGAACGTCGCATCTGGCTCATATTAGATGAGCTGGCAAGTCTTCATCAATTACCATACCTGACACAGACTTTATCAGAATCAAGAAAATTTGGCGGCTGCGTCGTAATAGGAATTCAAAATTATGCACAGCTTGCAAAGCTTTATGGCCATGATGGTTCTCGTGAAATATCTGCCTTATTAAATACGCGTTTTATGTTCCGTCAACCTGACCCTGAGATGGCGAAATGGGCAGCAAATAATTTTGGTGAAACGTTTGTAGATGAAGTGAGAGAAGGCACATCGTATGGAGCAAACACTATACGTGATGGTGTCTCCATCAATCGTGTTGAAACTAGAAAACAAGTGGTGAGCTTTTCAGAAATCATGTCGCTTGCCAATCTCTTTGCTTATGTGCGCTTGCCTGGTCAATTTCCTGTAACACTTGTCGAGTTCTTTTATAAAAAGCGACCGCGCAAGAATATTGGATTTATGAAGAGAGAGAATTTTGATGACCATCACATGAAAAAAATGACAACCTTGCTCGATCAATATGAAAAGCCAATAGTCGATAAAAATAAATCGATCATCAAACCATCCCCAGAAGAAAAAGAAGATGTCGGTCAACCTGTGTTTGCCGATGCGCAAGGATTTGATTTTGACGTATAAGGAATAAGAAATGTTATCAAGTAGCGTAATAAAAAATGTCGGCCAAGCCAGCCATTATTACAGTCAGCAAGACAATTATTACACGCGAGATGAAGGCATTGAGCAAAGTGAATGGTGCGGTAAAGGGGCTAAAGAATTAAGTTTATCGGGTACGGTTGATGAGAAACAATTTACTGAGCTGCTAAGTGGCACATTACCTACGGGCGAGCGGCTTGGAAAAATGGTTGATGGTAATCTCAAACATCGTGCGGGTTGGGATTTAACATTTAGCGCACCTAAATCAGTTTCTATTCTAGCATTGATCGGCGGTGACAAGCGGTTGTTAGAGGCGCATAGAAAAGCGGTATCATGTGCGATTTCCCAAATAGAACGTGGCTGTGCACAAGCACGCATCGCTTCTGCCACGGATACAGCTTATCAGAATACCAATAACTTGGTGGTGGCTCTTTTTCATCATGATTTATCGCGTGCAAAAGACCCGCAGTTACATACGCATGGCGTCACCATGAACATGACCGAGCGGCAAGATGGGAAATGGCGATCATTGGCATCCCAACGAGGCAGTTATACTGAAAACACGAAAAACACCGTCAACGGGTTTATTGAGCGTGTCCGCCATCACAACCGATATTATTCCAAATTATATGAAACGGAACTCGCTTTTCAAGTAAAAGAGTTAGGCTATGAAATCAGGACAGATACAAAATCAGGCATTTTTGAGATTGCAGGTGTATCGGATGAAGCTATTCAGTTTTTTTCAAAACGCCGGACAGCCATCAAAGATAAATTAACTGAAAAAGGTATGTCTGGTGGCAAAGCGGCCGCCATTGCAACCTTGGATACGCGAGAAAAAAAAGAGGATGTTGATCGAGTCAAATTAAAAGCAGAATGGGAGCAGGAATCTAAACAATTAGGGCTTAATTATCGCGAACTGATTGAGAAGAGCCATAACAATAAACATAACATACCAGCGAAAGAGGTATTTATCAGTGATGAGAATTCACTCAATGCGCTACAACAGGCAGCAAAATCATTATCTGTTTTTCAATCCACTTTTTCACTAGAAGAAGTGATTACAACCGCATCCAGTTTTGCCATTCGGAACAACCTGAATGTAGATTCGCTTTTAAAATCAGTTGATGTCTTGGTTGATTCAGGCACATTGATTTCACTGCAACATGAGAATGGTAAATCTATATTCATGGTTAAATCCACGCTGGATGATGAAAAGAATGTTTTTCAGCATATCGCAGAGAATAAAACGGACAAAGTATTCGCCAATACATCGAACAACAAAAATATATTACCTGATATTCGCGATTATTTAGCAACTGTTTTTGGTCAAGATCGCATTGTGTTAATTGAAGGAGAAACAGCAAAAAATAATCTTTTGGAACCAATGATAAAAACAGCGAGAGCAGAAAAATTAAACATCGCTTTAATCAGCCCAAGTTTGATGGGTAGTAAACAATTTTCCAGCCAAGTGAAAATTGCACCACAAACATTTTGGGAGCAAGTAAAAGCTTTATTTACAGATGTCTCACCTAAACATTATAGCGTCATGCGGTTTTTATCTGAATATAGGGATAATGCCTCATCTAAACGTAGCACGCCTGATATTGTGTTAGTCGATAATGCCCATCTTCTCTCAACGCACCAGCAATCAAAATTATTTGAGTGGAATAAAAAAAATGATAGCAAGTTAATCTTATTTGGCAACAAAAATACTCTGTTATCACAACAGGTGGGTGTTTCACTTCAGCAACTCGCGGACAAAGGATTACCTTGCATCACGATACAAAAACCTGATATTGAAGCATCGATAGCATCAGCGATTAATAAAATAGCTGATAAAGTCATTGAGCTAAATCATGACGATGACCGCCATCATGCCATGACTCATCATTTAAGCCAATTAAATGAGAAAGAGAGAAAACAATCATGGCTTGTTTCAAATAACAAAAAAGCCGTTGAATCGCTTAATGAGAGAACGCATCAAACCTTATTATCACAAGGAAAGCTGGGTAAAACGGTAACGATCAATATACTCGCACCCGTTTTTATATCAGAAGGTAAGGGCGGCATTGCCACTACTTACCAAAAAAATCAGGTCGTGCGGTTTAATGAATCTTATTCATCACTCAAAGTCGAGCGTGGCGAATATCTCCGTGTTATCAGGTCGAGTAAAGTCTCTAACCGCGTTGTTTTACAAAACGACAATGGCAAACACCTGATTTGGCTGCCAGATAAAGTAGCGGGACTCACACAAGGGAAGGTGGAATTATTTAATGAAGTTAAACGTGAATTGTCCGTTAATGAAATGGTTATTGCTAATCGATCACTCAAATCAAAAGATATAGTCAAAGGTGAGCGGCTTTATATTTCTGGTGTAAGTAATAAAAATATCACGCTTAAAACACAGCATGGAAAAACGATTATGCTGGATACCAGTAAACCATATCACCGTCACCTTGATTATGGATATGCCTCAACACTTCACCACATTGCACATGAAAAACCTGCTTTTCTGATTGCAGAATTGCCCGCTCAATCGTTTCAAGCCAATCAGCGGCATTTAAACCAGATGATTTCACAATCTAAAGAAACGTGGATCTATACGAATGATCAAAGCACATTATTAAACAACATAGAAAAAAGCACGGGTGATCGTTTAACAGTGCATGGAACGATAAAAAAATCCGATGACATTAAAAATAATTTAAACGCTATTTATAACCTACTCGAAAAGCATATCACCACCCATGATAAAAATACGGATGCTATTAAAACTGCCATTGATGCCGTTGATTACGCCATGCGGCATTTATCTGAAAGAGAAGCGGGATTTAGCCATAAAGATTTAATGGCAGTGGCGATGAAACAGGCCATTGGCAATGTAAATGAATCCATGCTGCGGGAAGTTGCTATCGAGATGGAAAAAGCAGGCATTTTACTCAGAGGGTCAAGGGAAGATGGCACGCTATGGACAACATTGGATGCTGTTAAAATCGAAAGGGAAATTTTATCACTTGCCACCAAAGATCAAGGGAAATTACCGCCAATGATTGGCGATGATCGACTTTTAGATCAGACAAACTTAAATCACTTACGCCCAGAACAAAGAGATGCCATTAAAGCGATTACTGCAAGCCGAGATCGTGTGATATCCATAGAAGGCCGTGCAGGAACAGGTAAAACCACCATGATGGTAACGCTCGCTGATGTTTTAGCATCGAAACCATTATTAGAAAAAGAAGGCTATCAACTGCACTGCATTGCGCCCACCCATAAAGCCGTCAAGGAACTTAAGAACAGAGGACTCACCGCACAAACCGTAGATAGCTTTATTTTAGATGCCAAAAAATGGGGTGATAACAAGGCATCACCTGATTTCAGTAAAACAGTTTTAATTGTCGATGAAGCCTCCATGGTCTCCAATCGCAATATGCGTTCTGTCTTAAAAATAGGGCATGACGTGAATGTGAGAGCCATTGTGCCAACAGGTGACACACAACAAAACCCCTCCATTGAATCGGGCAAACCGCATGATTTAATACAACGCAAACTGGAAGATACCACCATTCATTTAGAAGACATACAGCGTCAAAAAAATGATGTACTAAAAGAAGCGGTCAAAGCGATTTACCAAAACAATGTCGCAAAAACATTTACCGCGCTGGGTGATGCCATCATTGAAATCAACGAAAAAACGATGTCCGATCCTTCAGATAAAAAAATAACCCCTGATGAATTAAGCCAAAAATATTATCAGAAGCGAATTGAAACGATAGCCAAGGATTATGTTGATTTACTGGGCAAAGGAGAAAACGTCCAGATTATCTCGCCTAGCCACGCCGAGCGAAAGGCCATCAATGCAGCAGTCAGAAACCAACTCACACAGTTAAACCAATTACAGGGTCAAACCTACGATTTTGCCATCCTCTCTACTAAAGACATGACGGGCGTTGAAAAATCTAAAGCTACGCATTTTCAAACAGGACAGATAATTCGTTTTACTACTGGTTCTGGCAAAGAGATTAAGGCAGGGGATTACTTTACCATCACCGACATTAAAAAAAATCACAACCTGTTAACCTTAACAAAGGCAGGTACCGATAAAAAAAATTTCTGGCAAGTACCCAAATCGCGCGATCGTATTAACAATAAGGTTGAGGTTTTTCAGCAAGAGGATCGTCAATTAAAGCTGGGCGATAGAATCATCTGGACACGAACCAATCGCAAAGAAGACCTCTTAAGTACCGATGTTGGTACAGTAACGCACATTGAGAAACACGCTATCGCCATCAAGCGACAAGATGGCAGTACGTTCACGTTTAATCCCCATGAGCAAAAATACCAGCATTGGGATCACGCCTATGCCATCACTACTTATGGCTCGCAGGGCGGCACTTACTCCACCATTCTTGCGCTATTTGAAAGCTATCGTCATAAGCTAATGAACATCAAAAACCTGCTTGTTACCATTACCCGACCCGAAAATACGCTGCGTCTTTATACCGACAATAAAGCCAATCTTGAGCGTACTATTCAACAGAATTCAGGAGACAAGCAGAGCAGTCTTGAGGTGATAGGGCAATATCCTGATAAGCATTCAGCGAATAAATTTATTAGTGCACCGCCTAAAAATATCGAGTCGCTGACTACCAAACCATCAGAAAAATTGGTTGCATTCGCTAAAGAAATATCAACAGACCAATCTAAAGACCGTGCTTATCTCAATGCCTATAAACGTATGATGGACAAGCCTGTTGAGTTAAATAAAGAGCAAACGCTCTCACGAATAAAAAACATTGACCGCGAAATTTAATTAACCGGAGGTATCAATATGGAACAAATCACCATGAAAGTTGACGATGCTGTTTTTGAAAAAATCAAAGCACGCATGGAAAAAAATGGGTGCAAAACCTTAGCACAATGTGCGCGGGAATTGCTGGAATTAGGGTTGCGTATAGAGGAAGCGGCAGCCAATCAAGAGGCAGGTAGTGATGAAAATGACGTGCTAGGAACCCTTCTAAACTTAACAAAAACAAATACGCAGTGGGTCTTAGAAACTCGTTTTTTTGTGAAATTTTTAATGGAAAATTGGAACCGCATAGAGTCATCACAGCTCAGTTTATTCATGGATAAAGCGAAGGAACGGGCAGCGGTAGTCGTTCATGAATTAGTCGGTCAGCAAACAAACATTAAATTGCAAAGTGCTGAAAGCGGTTAATCAAAAGAAAGTGGGAATTCCCGCGACTTTTTTGTTGGTATTTTTTGGCGTATTTCATGAGTGATGAAACAAATACCAACAAGAATTCGGGAATTCGCTAAAAAAGTCAGGAATTCAAAAGAATTCTTTCTGTAAAAATAGTTCGGTATTTTCTATAGCTTATTGAATTGTATGGAATTCTTTTGAATGCAACCACGCTGCGAAGTGTGTGATCTTTCTATCCAAAACAATGATAAGTCAAATTACAAAAAGAGAATCAAACATCTATTAATTTACCCAATTCATATATTATTTTTGGCGAAAGGAGATTTTTTTTCGTCTGAAATTTTAGTCAAATCTAACCTTAATCATTAGGCAAATATCATAAGGAGATAGCTATGCCAATTATCAAGTCAAAAGACAAATCAGAGAAAGAACAAATCCGCATTAGTATCGAAAAATCTATTGTCGAAAAAATAAAGCTATATTGTGAGTGGGCTGGCGTAAAAAAACCGGATGAATTTTTTGAACAGGCTGCTTTATATATTTTGTCAAAAGATAAAGATTGGCTTAATCATGTTGAACAGAAAACATCTGCTTAATGGTATCCGCATGACGCCAGTAATGATTAACGATGTGCCGCTAGATTGTATCAATCGCGCGGCCATTGTTTACCATGTGCCTGCTACTGTTATTTTAGCTGTTATGAAAAAGGAAAATGGCAAAAACGGGGTAGCAAATAAAAATGGAACTTTTGACTATGGTGTGATGCAAATAAATACCATTTGGATATCTAAAATTGCACCTTATGGTTATACTAAAGAAGATATACAGTATGACGCCTGCAAAAATGTTTTCGTAGGAACATGGATCCTAAGCCAAAGTATTGCAGAAGGAAAAAATATTTGGTCAGGTATTGGCAATTATCATTCCCATACACCTGACCATAACCGTAATTATCGAAATGGTATTTATAAAAATTATGAAAAAATATCTTTTATCTTAGGTAGCTGAAATATTTTTTAAATTATTAACCATATCAGCAATCACATACCAACCCTCTTGTATGAGAGCATCTCTTCCACTATATAAGTCATCAAGTATCTGTTGAGCTTGTGAGATGGTCAGCTCAGGATAATTTTTTAGGATATCTGATAAATTCCATTCTATGCGAAACATAATTTTATTTGCTATGGCCCGATGCTCCTTGAGTGCTATAGCCAACAGTAAAATGATTTGTCTTAATATCTAGGCAAAAATTCATCATCTTTTTTGCGTTTCGACGTCGACGGATTGCGTCAAAAATTGATTGAAGGGGTAGAACAATTATTCGTATCATTTGCTTGATCATTTTGAATCTCCAAAGGATGGTTTTTGAAAATGGCTAGCTAAGCAGCCTCTCGTAAAGGCTACTCAGCTGGCGTATTGTTAGTCCTCGTTGGGTAACATGATGGTGATGACGGGTTCTCCGTTGTCACCGCCGACGATAACGGACTTTAATTTGATCTTTATCGGTGATTTTGAATGTCCATCGCGGGGCACTACATACAGTTTGTAGAATAAAAATGATCCATCTTTATTACGCTTAATAGCGATGTATAACATCCATATGACATCCCACAATCTACCGGTTTGATCCTGAATAGATTGTTTATGGCTATCCTCGTCAGTCCATTCAATATATTCGTTCCAAACTAATCTAGCCCCGCTTCAGTAGACTCGTAGTTTATCAAAATCACGCGTCTACTGAAGCGGGGCTAGATTATTATTTGCCCTACATGCTGATAATTAAAGTGGTTAAAAAATCATCGTTAAATATCTCGAATATCTAAAACGAGTTAAATTACTTCCAGATTAAGCATTTCTGGGGGTTGCTTCGCAGAACCCCTATTAGCACGTAACGATTTTTCTTTATTCATGATTTAATATGTAAAATTGTTGTTGGGATGGCGACAACATTGAAATAAACTTTTTGGAAAAGCGATCAGCTCATAAGGAATGTATTTAAGTGAGACAATTTCTAAATTACTGGAAATTAATAAACCTATTTCTGTTAGTTATAAGCTCATTTTACATTACAAACGCTTTTGCAACTGACCGTGTAATAAATCTAGTGGTCGGATATAAAACTGTCTACTTTGCGGGTAAAGCTAGGAAAGCAATCGCTGTTAATAATCAAATTCCAGCACCCACCATACATTTTAAAGAAGGCGATCATGTCACCATCAATGTTTACAATAAACTAAATGTAGAAACAGCTATTCATTGGCATGGGATCCTTGTTCCTTGGCAAATGGATGGCGTTTTAGGAATTACTCAACAAGGTATTCCTCCAGATGGTGTTTTTCATTATCAATTTACACTCCATCAATCTGGGACTTATTGGTATCATGCGCATGCTGGTCTTCAAGAGCAACAAGGTTTATATGGCGCTTTTTTAATTGATCCGCCTCAACAACCGCACTATAAATATACTAAAGATTACGTCATTGTTTTATCTGATTGGAGCAACACTAATCCAAATCAGATCCTTGCGAATCTAAAAAAAGAAGGGGATTATTATTCTCCGCGATTTCCATTACAGCCTTCGCTTGTAAAATTTATTCATGATTACCGCAAAGCCACCACAGAAGAACGACAGCGTTTAATTGACGACTACAAAATGATGCAGCAAATGCGCATGAGTATTTATGATATTAGTGATGTAGCCTATGATGCATTTTTACTAAATGGTCATCCTAAATCTTCCCCCTGGACAGCACCGGTCAAAGTTGGAGATGTGGTACGTTTAAGATTTATTGGAGCCGGTGGAAGTACTATTTTTCATGTTAAAATACCTGATACTTCTATGCAGATGGTGCATGTTGAAGGTAATGATGTGAAGCCTTATGACGTTAATGATTTTACAGTAGCACCAGGCGAAACTTACGATGTATTGGTTAAAATACAAAAAAGCGATCCTTATATCATTTATGCCGAATCAATAGATTCGCTAGGAGCAGCTTACGGTGCGCTAGTAACTGCCCCTCACCAGTTTGTTAATTACAAGCAAGTGACACCATTTCCTGAGCCATTACCTGTAACAAGAGAAATGATGACCATGATGATGGGTGATGTGAATCAAGGTTCATCATCCATGAATATGTCCTCTATGAACATGGGAACGAGCCAAACCAACTCGATGGGTTCAATGTCACATGAAATGCCGATGGATCACAATACAAATGATCATTCTGGTCACCAATCGATGTCTAATTCAATGAAAATGGATTCGAGCATGCAAATGGATGGCATGACAATGAATCACTCTGCCCCCAGCGATAAAAAATCTCAAGGTATAATGACGATGAGTGCGATTTCTTCTTCACATTCAATGCAAATGAACTCCAAAAACTCACACAGTATGAGCTCAATATCAAGCGGATCGATGGCGAATATGTCTGTCCATTATGCTAACGATTCCGTCATGTCAGGTAATATGAACATAGGTGAGAGCATGAAAATGGATCATGCTATGTCTATGAATATGAGCATGCCAACCGAACCGACAATAATAGGAGATAGGGTATCTTCTCCGAGTTCAGCTTATACAACTTCTTTTGGAACAAAGTATCAAAAGTTAATGGCGGCTATTAAAACAAATGACCCTAATAAACCAGTAAGTGGGGTTATTAATATGGAATTGTTTGGCTACATGGATCGTTTCATTTGGTTTATAAATGGCGTTCCTGAATATAACGCAAAACCAATTATATTAGAGCCAGGTAAGCGCTATCGCATTATTTTCACTAATACCTCGATGATGCATCATCCTATGCATATTCATGGTCATTGGTTTATTTGACGCAAAGGAAATGGTGCTTACGATCCATTACTGCATACTATTGATGTGCCGCCAGGCGCTACCATGACTGCTGATCTCGATGCAGATGCGAGTGGTCAATGGTTATTCCATTGCCATCTGCTTTATCACATGATGACTGGTATGTCGCGTGTATTTCAATACTCAACATTAATAGAAATTACAAAAAATGAAGCTAAACCGCAGAACTTTGTTAAACAAACGTCTTATCATAATCGGCCGATTGTTAGAGTAGATGAAACAAGACCTATCGATGTAATGCTTGTTAAACATCCAATGGCACATCATGTTGGCTTATGGCTTTCTACTTTTTTAGATATTGGCACAGACCCATTTCATAATGTACAGCGACTTACTTACAAAGGTTTATACGGTCGAGATTATAACAAACTTGAATTATTCACAAATGATGCCGAAATGAATAAAGGAAAAATTGAAAATGCTGATATAGATATTTTTTATTGGCATCTGATCGATCAATTTTGGGCTATTAAAGGTGGTGTTAATTATTTTTATCGTCCTGCAAAAACACCTTATTGGCAGCCAGGTATTGGCATTGAAGGGTTAATGCCCTATTTTATAGATACAGATGTAAGAGGGTATTATTACAGCGGGAGTGCTAAATTGGATATTGAGCTATCTCGCGATACACAAATTACCAATAATTTTTTTATAAGATTGGGTATCCGCAGTATTTTAGCATCGAAAACAGTGACGGAGGCTGAGATTGGCAGCGGCTTAAATCAAATGCGTTACATAGTTAGACCTTACTACAGACTTATGCCAGGTTTGAATGTTTTTGCGGAATATGAAAATGAACAAGATTATGGAGTGTTTAAAAATATTCAGAGTAATAACGGAGAATCTACTAACCAGAATACATTGTCCTTTGGGTTTTCGCTTTTATTTTGAACCGAGTAATGCTTTGATGTATTTTGCATAAAATTTTCCTAACTAAACTTTATGATAACAAATTGTCTATATTGATGAATCCAAAAAAACGATTCCCCATAGCGGTTAGATGGTTTATTAGTGTACATTTAAATCAGAAAAAAGATGGACTTTTATAAAATCGATCAAGAATAGATAAAGGGGTACTACAAATAATAACGCGATAATCAAAATAGGATTGATCGCTGTCATCAGAATGCCTTGTGTTGCAAATACTGACACCACCGTAATATCTATTAATGAACTTAATATAAGCCAATAGCTTGGTAGTGATTGCCAAAAGTGTTTTCGTTCGCGAATAAGATATATGTTACCTTGTCCAGTAAGCACCAGCATTACAAATATTAAGGTTTGTAATTGAGGCAATGTTAAATGCAGAATATTGCGCGCGTAAAAAAACACTGAAAATGAGAGGAGTAAAATCAAAGTGGATAGCATTCCACCAGCTATCATTAAATTAGATATTTGCCAACGTTCTGGTTTATGGGAAAAAGGCACATTATCTGTAGCTATGGACATAGTGACAAAGTCGTTCGTAAAAATCAGCAAAACAATTAAAAGTGGTGTAATGATCATGTCACCTGTAAGAATGACGCCTAAGCTTAGAAAGACGGCAATTTCAAAGCTTTTTATAATCTTATTGAGAATATAAGTAAGCATACGTTGATAAATACGTCTGCTAACTTCGACGGCTGATAGGATTCCTGATAAACCTCCTTGAGTTAAGACGATTGAAGCAGCTGCTTTAGCGACATCAACCGCATTGGCTACGGCAATACCAACCTCAGCTTGTTTCAGAGCGGGAGCATCATTCACTCCATCGCCTGTCATGCCAATAATATGGTTTGAAGCTTGCAGTGTTTTAACCAATTTAAATTTATCTTCAGGAAACATACCGGCAAAAATATCATAATTTAATGCATTAATATTTTTTTCTGACCGTAAAATTTGTGTAGGTATGAATCGTGTACTCATGCCAACATTAGTGGCAACAGTTTCTGCTGTTGCAAAGTTATCACCTGTGACCATGAGAATTTTCAATCCGTATTGTTTTAAGCCGTATAAAAGTGGTTTTGAATCTGCTCTTGGTGGATCATTAAGAGCGATAAGACCTACTAATTCTAAATGACTTCCTGTCTTATTTTCATAATTTTTGTCTACTGCAACAGCAAGTATGCGATAACCATGTTTTGCTAATTGCGACACTTCGGCTGAAATGTCAGTAATGCTATTGACCAATGTTGCAATAATATCAGGAGTTCCCTTGATAACACGTAGTGTCTTATTGTTATGTTTAAGGATTGCTTCTGTGCGCTTAATAGTAGGGTCAAAAGGAGTGAAACTAATTCTTTCTGGTGCGGAGGATAGTAAGTTATCTGTTTGAGCAGCCGACAGAATTGCTTGATCAATTGGGTCTTGAGTTGATTGATCGCTGGCTAATGCCGCGTAATATAATACTTCGCGATCTGTATAAGTTGATAATGACTTGATTTTAGCTAATTTTAACTGATTTTGAGTAATAGTGCCTGTTTTGTCGATACACACCACATCCATAGTGGCAGCTTCTTCGATGGCTGTTAAATGTGTGACAAGGACACCTTTTTTTGCTAATTGGATTGCACCAAGCGCTGTTGCAAGAGTGAAAGTAGCGGGTAGTGCCACTGGAATTGAAGCAACTATTAAGATTAAAACAAATGGCAAAATTTCAACAATTGAAAATTTTGTCATGATAGCAAAAAACAAAACGCACAATGCAAGAATAACATCAATGGTTACAAGGTATTTTATAATGGTAAAAATAATATTTTTGATATGACTATCAGCTTTTGCTGTTTGGATCAATTCGACAGATTTTCCAAAATAAGTATTTTTACCCGTTGCAATAACTTGACCCGTTGCTTCTCCTCGTTTAATCACAGCGCCAGAATAGGCTATTTTACCAACTTCAGCTTCAATGGGCATAGCTTCGCCAGTTAGGACAGACTGATCAATTAACACGTGTCCATCCATCAATTTAATATCAGCAGGTGAAATATCGCCCATGCGTAAATGAACTATATCAGCTGGAATTAAATCTTGTGCTGCTATTAATTGCCAGCGAGAATCACGAAGTACACGTGCTTTTATAGCAAGATGGTGACGTAACAAAGTGAGTGCTTTATTGGCGCGTTCTTCTTGAAAATAACTCAACAATGAATTGAATAATAATAAAACTGTAATGATGATTGCTTCATCATATTTACCAAGAAGCAGTTCAAGCATGATGGTTATTTCTAGCATCCATGGAACTGGTGCCCAAAATTTTCTTGCCACAACAAGTAAACGATTAGGTCGTTTTTCTTCAAAAATATTATGACCATATTTAAGTAAATGGTTTTTTGCTTCTAAGCTGGATAATCCAGAGGTTGTATCAACCTTTTGCATATCTACCATGATACTCATGCTCATGCGGAGGTATTGCATCCATTGTACTGAAATTACAGTGGATTAAATCAAGCAGATAGATATTTATTATCTTTTGAAACAGGCTTCATAAATGTAAAATCGCTAAGACCGAAAGATAATATATTGTTTTAATAAAATACAAAAGGAATTGATATGGTCTATAAAAGGATATTAGTGGCTGTTGATGGTAGTAAAACCTCAACTCTGGCTATGAAAGAAGCCATCAATCTTGCTAAGAATCAGAAAGCGAAGTTACGTGTTATTTATGTAGCGGACGAATTTGTTGTGGTTGGGGAGGGAGTGCCATTCAATTTTAAAGAATACGAGAATTCAATCAGAAAGTATGGTTTGCATATTTTAAACAAAATGAAGTTTCTCGCTAAAAAAGCAGACATTTCTGCTGAAAGTGGTTTAATAGAAAATTCCGAACATTCTGCACGAATAGCGGAAATAATTGTACAAGAGGCGAGCGCATGGAGAGCTAATTTGCTGGTCATTGGAACACACGGTCGTCGTGGGTTTAGCCGCCTAGTGCTAGGTAGCGTAGCTGAAGGTGTTGTTCGAATTGCAGAAACACCCATCCTTCTTATTCGTGGCAAAAAATAAATAGGACATAGTGATGACAAAATTATACAAGGAAATTACGAACGATCTTTCAAGCTCATTAGCAACATTTTACAAATAAACTCCAAACGTTATGAATGGATTTAGTGCTTTAGCTCAAGCTGCGACAAAAAGATGGCTCACTCGATAAGAAAAACAAAGGAACTCATTGCACTTGCCACAGGTATTACCAATCACTGTCATGGTTGTATTGGGGTACATGTATATACATTAATCAAATTAGGTGTAACAAGACAGGAATTTTTCGACATACTGGGTATGACTATTTATATGGGTGGTGGCCTTCATTAATGCATGCCGCAGATGCGCTAAGAGCATTTGAAGAGTTTAATACCCTATAAAATTACCTATAATCCACCCCATGCCGAGAAGGCTGCTCAAATAGGACATAAGCTTTCCGACTATGTATAAGTACCCATATAAAAAACAAGCCTGCCGATTTATCTCATCCCGCGCCACTGCACCAACCCCAATGTTCTGCTCGAATTAGAAACGGATGTCGGTACCTTTTTCATATCGACTAGATAGTCTCCATACCGCTTGATATGCTTCGTAATGTATGGGCTCAAGGAAGCGATATCATCTTCGCGAATCTGAGCACCCTCCAGCGCAAGCTGATGAATAATGTCACTCATGTCTATGACATTCTGTAACATGATACAGTTGTTAATCAGGTCAGTATATTTAACTGCCTTTTCCATTTCTGTGTCATCGTTGCTGGCAACTAATTCAGTTGATCCAAACGATGTCCAGTCACACAGCTGATTATACTGTTCCACCTTATTGGTTGTTGCAGTAATCGTTTGCCTTAACTCCATATTGGAAATATATTCTAGCAAATACTGTGTTCTGATCACATGGCCAAGAGCCTGAAATGCGCGAAATAAACGGTTTTTTTTGCTATAGGTGCCAAGCTTGCGTAACAACGTTGATGAACTTAGTTTACCTGCTCGTATCGAGAGCGCAACTTGCATCAGGTCAGGCCAGTGTGTTTCAATTAAATTCCAGTCCGCAACGTCATCAAACAGACTGCCAATATTCCGGTATTTTTTACCTTTCTCTGGCCTGAAAAATTTTAAATCCTGCCAGTTGCGTATACGCGGCATTAGTTTGATGCCAAACAGATAGGCCAACGCAAATACCACGGCAGATTGTCCTTGTGTGTCAGCATGGATAATATCTGGTTTATTTTCAGATTGGTTTTTCAGCAGGGCTTCAATAATCTCAACGGCTTCCCACACACCACAGGGAATGAATGTTGAAAACAGCGCGATATATTGGTCTGACACATGGTGATAAGCAATGCCGCCGCGATGGCCATAACGCAAATGAAATTCTGCAATCAGATTTTCTTCACGAATGTAACAGATAGTCCCATCAGCAGCACAGGATTTTCCATCGCCCCATGCTCTGACCATTTCAAAGGTACCATAGTAATTAATGAGTTTTGTCATTGCGATATCAAGCAGCACTGGCGTGATATGACGATGATTGACCCATGAAAGCATGTGTGCTGTGACATCTTCATTTTTTATATGACGCGCCGCTTCTGTTGGCCCCATGCGGGTGCCATATGCAAAATTCGTCAAGATGTAACGGTCGGAAGGATTGCTGATTTTTGCATCATAGCCTGAGATCGGGCCAAACTGATGCGCCCATTCTGTGTAATGATGTGCATTACATATGATGTCCAGAAGCCGTCTCTCCGGCATTCGCGATTCAATTTCATTGGCAAGCCATATTGCCTGTGGACTGCGTTTTTTGGCCGCATATTTCTTGAGGGTTGGTTTGCCCTTTTCATCAATGACAAACGATGACTGATTGGGGTATCCAGCATCGACAGTACGTGCTTTATTTATCAAATTCTCGCGCAGTTGTTTTACAAATCCTTTTGCATGATTTGGCAAACCGACGTCGCTACAGTAATCGGCCAGCAATGGAAGGCAAGCCTCCCATGACAACAGTTCACTGCGATAATCAGCATAGTCTTCCGCGCCAGGGATAAAAATATCGCCTGATTTCAGTTCATCTGCAAGGGAGGAAAAAACGGCCATCTCAAAATAACGTCTGGAAAAACAGGTTTTTTCACTATCTGCATAAATCAGGTTTTTCCATTTTTCGGACATAAAAGAGGTATCAAGTTCATTGTTTACAAAGGACTCTTGACGGATATTTGCATTGGAAAGAACAATACCAAGCGCATCAATAAGCGTATGGTCATTTGATGCAGCCTGAATTTTAAGTATTCGAATCAATTTCATGAGTGTATTGCGTTTAGGTGCGAAATATTCCCACAGCAAGGGCAAATGACTATTACTATTAAGCGCCATCATTTTGATACAGTCAGCATGTAGTGAATCAGCACCGCCATGACTTTCAACTGTGGTTGTGACACTTCTGCCTATGTCCTCATAAGCAGTGTGTTGCCTGCATACTGTGAGTACATCATTGAATGCGCCGAGTAGATGTTGCGTTGTCTCTTCGCGATCATCTTTCATTTCCTGGAATTTATCAGCTGCCTTGTGGTGCATTTTTGAAATTGTCCTGCCATACATGATTGCCAGCGAATCCTTTGATCGCCGTTGTGCGTGATGAATAAGACAAATTATTAATGCAACACGCCGGCTGCCATTCATGTTTTTATAATCACTGGCATCAAGTGATTTGGCCTCAGTTGCAAACTGTTGTAACTTTATTTTGGCGATACCAGGGAGATATTGTTCAGTATCGCCAAATGATAATAACCAATCATAATGAGCAAGCAGTTCTTTAAAATGTGAAATGGTCGGGCTCTTTGGCAATCGTTTCAGCGCATGATAACCGGTACGCGCACACCCTGGCTTGATGGAAAACAGTTCATCCAGTTTTTTCAGGAGCTTCCCATCAATTTGGTCGTGTATTTGCCTGAATATTTTTCTGTTGACCGAAGCACGTGCGTGCCTAGCAACGCGATCAAGCACACCAAATGATGGTAATTCGTAAGAGTGGTGCACCAGTTCCTCGATAATAACGTTAATAATATCCGGTGGATTATTCATTGTCTGCGCTGCATTCCATGCAACACTCACAGCTAGCTTTCTGGCAGGATGTACTGAGTCACCCTGTTTTCTGTTACTGACTTTTCCCCAACGCTTAACTTTCAAAAAATTGCAGATGCTATCCTGATGACGATATTTCGTCCTGTTATGTTCGTAATGCGGTGTCAACACTGGGTCCGTTAACCTGAGACATTTTTTTAGATGATCAATGATGGTTGATGGGATACTTGAAAGCGAAGGGAAATGTCCTAGCCTCTGAAAGGCTTTCAGCTGCGTAGCAAAATTTAGCCGCATCAGGTCACCACGTATATTCTGGTCTAGATAACGCGTTTCATCGGGCGTCAGTGAATAGAACTCATCAAGCTCACTCTGTTTTAATACACGGGTGGAGAACCGAGGATAGGCAGTGCGCTCAATAGACGACATGAAAAAATCTCCTCGTTATTTTTATAAAAATGCACTTATGTTGTCTGTCTAACAAACCTCCGTATCCTTTACAGGAGCAACAGTTGCATGGGAGGCGCATTATATGTCTAGTTTCGTGCAAAACAAAGCGTCCAACTTTCAATGATAAGCATCTTTATTTGAATAACGAGTTCCTATACAATTTGCCCGCCAAAATAGCCAGGAGCAGTCATGAAAATCGGTTACGCGCGTGTTTCTACCGCTGATCAGCACCTAAGAATGCAGGAAGATGCATTGAAGAGCGCTGGGTGTGAAGAAATCTATTCTGATGTTATCAGCGGTGTTAAATCACAACGTCCAGGGTTAGACAAAGCACTGAATTATGCTCGCGAAGGTGACACTATTGTCGTATGGAAATTGGATAGGTTAGGCCGATCGATACAGCATCTTATTCAAACCATCACATCATTAATAGAAAGGAAAATTGCCTTTAAAAGCTTACAGGAAAATATTGATACCTCCACCAGTGGCGGCAAGCTTATTTTCCATATTTTTAGTGCCTTAGCAGAGTTTGAGCGTGATCTTATACAGGAAAGGACTCAGGCTGGATTAAAGGCTGCGCGGGCCCGTGGCAAAATGGGTGGCAGACCACCATTGCTTGATACCAGACAAATTAATCGCATGATTGAAATGTATGATGAACAGAAAAATACGGTGGCTGAAATTTGCAAAATCTACAACATCAGTCGGCCTTCGTTTTACAATTATCTCAATAATAGAAGAAGAGAATTATCTAAATTAACGCAGGATCGTTTTTAGACGAATTATTTTACAGAACTTATCATGGAGCATGCTATGGTTTCCAGCTTTCTTGAGTTTTTCAGCACAAAAGCGGTCAAACAAAAAATCCAAACTGATAAATTGTCACAAGCACAATTGTTTATCTACTTTTATATCATTATTCTTTTTGATTGTATTGGTAGCACTCAACAGTCTTTGTCGTTAATCGGCAGACCTCCTGTAAAGCCCCCAATTTTACCCCAGTTCACAACTAGAGAAATTTTGATTTAAGTGGTTAATAAAATTCATTGGTGATAGGTTATTGAGTGCTTCATGTGGTCTCTCCTCGTTATAATGTTTAAGCCAAATATTTGTTATG